>JACCVL010000235.1 GCA_013698185.1 Nocardioidaceae bacterium | reverse complement strand
GACCCGGTGCGGCCGCGCGATCGCCATCGTCTGGGCGATCATGCCGCCCATCGAGACGCCGGTGACGTGGGCCCGCTCGATGCCCAGGTGGTCCAGCAGTCCGAACGCGTCGCCGGCCATGTCGTCCAAGGTGTAGCTGGCGTGGCTCCGGTCGCCGGCGAATGCCTGCAGCAGGGTCTTCTTGCTCAGCGGGGTCGTGCTGGGGATACGGCTCGACCGCCCGACGTCGCGGTTGTCGAAGCGGATCACCAAGAAGCCACGCTCAGCCAGCAGCCGGCACAGGTCGGGGTCCCACCACGTCATGGGCCCGCCGAGGCCCATCACGAGCAGCAGCGGGTCCGCGCCCGGGTCGCCAAACGTCTCGTAGGCGATGTCGATGCCGGTCGGCAACGACGCGAGGGCTTCGGTCATCCAGCCAGGTTACCCGCTGGTAGACACCAGGTGCACCACACGCATCAGGCCAGACCCGGCAGCTCTGAGCGCCAGGGCGGGTCGGCACCGGGCCGGCTGCAGGTGATGGCCGCCGCCGTCACCGCAAGCTCACCCAGCCACCCCAACCCCACGATCCGCGGATTCTGGTCGGCTGATCCGCGGATTGTGGTCGGCCGATCCGCGGATTGTGGCGCGACGGCGAGCATGTCGTGGGCCAGCAGCGAAGCGAGCAGGGTCGCCATGACGGTGTCGCCGGCGCCGATGGTGTCGGCCACCTCGATCGACGGCGCCCGTACGGTCACCGCCTCGTTGCCGTCGTCGAGCAGCAGCCCCCCACCGCCGAGGGTCACCGCGGCCAGCCGGACGTCCGGGAGCTCGGCCAGGTCGCGGGCGACCCGCTCGGGATCGGTGCCGGGGTAGATGACCGCGGCGTCCTCGTCGCTGAGTTTGACGACGGTCGCGCCCCCGGCCAGCAGCCGCGAGCGTCGGCGCACGTCGTCGAGGTCAGGAGTCACGCCGGGCCGTGCGTTGGGGTCGAACGACACCGGCACCCCGGCGCTGCGCGCGGCGGCCACCAGGTCGGCGACCCGCTCGGCCCCCGGCGTCAGCACCGCCCCGATGGAGCCCACGTGGACCAGCGCGAACCCGGCCGGGTCGGGCAGCTCGTCGGGGTCCCACGACAGGTCGAACTCGTAGGTCGCGGCGCCGTCGGCCTGCACGCGCGCGGTGGCCGTCGAGGTGGCCCGCTGTGGGGACAGGCGCAGCAGGTCCACCCCGGAGGCGGCGACGTGTCGAGCGATCGCGTCACCGCGGGCATCGTCACCGATCTGGACCGCCAGCGTGGTGGCGATGCCGAGCCGGGCCATGCCCACCGCAATGTTCAGCGGCGATCCACCCGGGTGCTCCTCGGCGGACTGGTCGCCGGATCGTTCGTCGATGCGGACGTCGACGAGCGCCTCGCCGACGACCAGCGCCCGGTTGGAGGAGGTCACGGTCAGCACTCAGCGATCAAAGTCGACCGAGGAGTACGCGCGCAGCTTGGACAGGCGGTGTTCGCTGGTGATCTCGCGGATCGTGCCGCTGCGCGAGCGCATCACCAGCGAGTGCGTGCTGCAGCCGTCAGCGCTGTAGCGAACACCCTGCAGCAGCTCGCCGTCGGTGATGCCGGTGGCGACGAAGAAGCAGTCGTCACCGGCGACGAGGTCGTCGGTCGACAGCACCCGGTCGAGGTCGTGGCCGGCGTCGGTGGCGCGCTGGCGCTCGTCGTCGTCGAACGGGCTGAGTCGCGCCTGCAGGACGCCTCCCATCGCCTTCAGGGCGCAGGCGGCGATGATGCCCTCGGGCGTACCGCCGATACCCAGCAGCAGGTCGACCCCGGTGCCGGGCCGGGCAGCCATGATCGCGCCCCCGACGTCGCCGTCGGTGATGAACTTGATGCGGGCGCCGGCTGCCCGGATTTGTTCGGCCAGGTCGGCGTGCCGGGGCCGGTCGAGGATGCACACGGTCACGTCGCCCGGGGTGCAACCTTTGGCCTTGGCCACCAGGTGGATGTTCTCGGCCACCGGCAGCCGGATGTCGACGGCGGCGGCGGCGTCGGGGCCGGTGGCGATCTTTTCCATGTAGAAGACCGCGGATGGGTCGTACATCGCTCCTCGGGGGGCCACCGCGAGCACCGACAGTGCATTGGACATCGCCTTCGCGGTCAACGTGGTGCCGTCGATGGGGTCGACGGCGACGTCACACTCGGGGCCGGTGCCGTCACCGACCCGCTCGCCGTTGAACAGCATCGGCGCCTGGTCCTTCTCGCCCTCGCCGATGACCACGACGCCATTCATGCCCACGGTGCTGATGAGGATGCGCATCGCGTTGACCGCGACAGCGTCCGCGCCGTTCTTGTCGCCACGACCCACCCAGCGGCCGGCCGCCATGGCCGCCGCCTCGGTCACCCGGACCAGGTCGAGGGCGAGGTTGCGGTCCGGCGCCCGTGCCGGGGGTTCGAGGTGGCCCGGCGGGTGGGACTGGACGTCGCTCACTTGCGGTCCGTCGGGTGACATCGCACCATCCTCACGTCGAGCTGTGGGCTGTCGGTGTCTGGTGATCGTACAAACCAGGTGTCGTCCGCGTCAGGCGGCATAGACCTGCACCTCGGTCGCCTTGACGCTGGCCCACACCTCCAGGCCGGCCCGGAGGCCGAGTGCGGCCACGGCCGCGGGCGTTACGTCGGCCAGCACCGGCAGGTCCCCGCCCAGCTCGACGCGGACCGCGTCGCCGTGCGGCGTCAGGCCGCGAACGATGCACCGCCACACGTTGCGCGGGCTGGCCGTCGGCCGGGTCAGGTGCAGCGAGACCGCGGACGGGGCGAAGCTGCAGAAGACGTCGCCGTGGTGCGCGCCGGCCGTCACCACCTGGACAGCACCGGGGGCGCCGGTGACCTGCACCGCAGCACCGTCGGCCGTCCCGCGTACGAGGTTGAGGCCGACCAGTGCCGCCACGTGAGCACTGCGGGGCCGTTTGGCCACGTCTGCGGGCGAGCCGGACTGCACCACCGAGCCGTGGTCGAGCACGACCAGCTCGTCGGCGAGGACCATCGCGTCGATCGCGTCGTGGGTGACGAGCACCGTGACGCCGTCGTGGTCGCGCAGATGGCGGTGCAGGAACGTGCGCAGCTCGAGGACCGCGCGGACGTCCAGGGCGGCGAGCGGCTCGTCGAGCAGCAGCATCTGCGGCTGTGCCGCCAGGGCCCGGGTGATCGCCACCCGCCGCGCCTGACCGCCGGACAGCTGTGCCGGACGCCGTTCGGCGAGCTCGCTGAGGCCGGTGCGCTGGAGCCATTGGCCGGCGCCGGCTCTCGCCTGCGTCCGCGACGAGCCCCGGTGGCGCGGGCCGAAGGCCACCTGGTCCAAGACCGACAGGTGCGGGAACAGCATCGAGTCCTGCGGCACGAGCCCGGTACTGCGCACCTGGGCCGGCAACCGGATCCCCGCACCAGGATCCTCCAGCGTGCGCCCGGACAGCCGTACGCGGCCGGCTGTCAGCGGTTGCAGTCCGGCGAGCACCCGCAGCACGGTGGACTTGCCGGCGCCGTTGGGCCCGAGGACCGCCACCACCCGCCCGGGCTCGACCTGCAGGTCGACAGCGAGGCGGAAGTCGCCCTGCCCGGCGTGCAGGTGAGCGTGCAGACCGTCGTCGTCGCTGAACCGGCCGGGCGGCGCCGGTGCGCTCACGCCGACACCCCTGGGGTCCACCGTTCACGCAGCAGGGCCAGCACGCCGACACTGACCACAAGGAGCACCAGGCTGAGCAGGATCGCCGCGTCGAAGTCGGAGTTGAGCGCTGTATAGACCGCAAGCGGCATCGTCCGGGTGGTGCCGGGGTAGCTGCCCGCGAAGGTGATGGTCGCGCCGAACTCACCCAGTGCCCGGGCCCATGCGAGCACCGCTCCGGACGCCACCCCCGGCATGGCGAGCGGCAGCGTCACCCGGACGAAGGTCTGCCAGCGCGACGCGCCGAACGTCGCGGCCACGTCGTCGTAGCGGGGGTCGGCCGAGCGCAGGGCGCCCTCGACAGCCAGCACTAGGAACGGCAGCGCGACGAAGGTCTGCGCGACGACGACGCCGACGGTCGTGAACGGCAGGCTCAGCCCGAAAGCCTCGTCCAGCCACCGCCCGGCGACGCCCCGCCGACCGAACGCGGTGAGCAGCGCTACACCGCCGACGACGGGGGGCAGCACCAGCGGCACCAGCACCAGCGCGCGCAGGGCCTTGCGGCCGGGGATGTCGGTGCGGGCGAGCAGCCACGCCAGGGGTGTCCCGAGCAGCAGGCAGCAGCCGGTGGCAGCGGAGGCGGTCAGCAGGCTGAGCCGCAGCGCTTCGAAAACGGCAGGGTCACCGAGGCGCTGGGGCAGCGTCGACCAGGGGGCGCGGACGAGCAGCCCGACGACCGGGAGCAGCAGCAGCGCCAGTGCCGCCAGCGACGGCAGCAGCAACTGCCACGGGAGCGCGCCGGTGGCTGAGGTTCGGGTCGAGCCGTCCGGGCGCGCCACGTGATCGACTGGATTACCCGGCCGGCAAGAAGCCGTAGGAGCCGAG
>JACCVL010000218.1 GCA_013698185.1 Nocardioidaceae bacterium | reverse complement strand
GCGCTGTTCGAGGCGATCGAGCGCGAGCAGGAGCGCCGCGGCAACCTGTGAGGCCGACCGTCAGCCCCGCGCCGGCTCGACGCGGCCGCGGACCTCGCCAAGCGCCAGCCGACCGCCGAGTCTCCCGGGAGCTGTCGCGGTGAGCACGACCTCGTCGCCGTCCTCGAGGAAGGTCCGCAGCGATCCGTCGGCGAGCCGGACCGGCTCCGAGCCACCCCAGGTGAGCTCGAGGAACGACCCGCGTTGCGACCGGTCCGGCCCGGAGACGGTGCCCGAGCCGAAGAGGTCGCCGGTGCGCAGGCTCGAGCCGTTGCTGGTCAGGTGCGCGAGCATCTGCGCGGGCGACCAGTACATGGCCGCGTACGGTGCTCGGGCGACCTCGGTGCCGTTCCAGCGCACCTGGATCTCGATGTCGTAGCCGGCGGGCTCGGCCACCCGCAGGTGCTCGAGCACCTGGGGCTGCTGGCCTGGCAACGGCACCCGAGCCGCCTCGAGTGCGGCGAGCGGGGTGATCCACGGCGAGATGGACGTCGCGAAGGACTTCCCGAGGAACGGCCCCAGCGGTTGGTACTCCCACGCCTGCACATCCCGTGCCGACCAGTCGTTGAGCAGCGTCACCCCGAACACATGCTCCACGAATGCCCCGGTCCGAACCCGGCTCCCCGCCGGACTCGGGGCACCGACCACGAAGCCCAGCTCAGCCTCGATGTCGAGCCGCTGCGAGGGGCCGTACGTCGGGCCGCTCGCATCCGGCGCCTTGCGCTGGCCGCACGGGCGCACCACCGGCGTGCCGGAGACCACGATGGTGCCGGCGCGGCCGTGGTAGCCCACCGGCAGGTGCCGCCAGTTGGGCAGCAGCGGCTGCGCGTCCGGGCGGAAGATGCGCCCGACGTTGGTCGCGTGGTCCAGCGAGGCGTAGAAGTCCACGTAGTCGGCGACCTCGAACGGCAGCCCGGTGGTCACCTCGGCGAGCGGCACCAGGTGCGGCTCGACGCCGGGTCGCCGGTCGGGGTCGGTGAGCAGGTCGACCAGCCAGCCGCGCAGCGATCGCCAGCTGCGGGGACCGGCACGCATCAGCGGCGCCAGGCTCGTCGCCCGGACCAGCTCGCCGTGCTGGTCCCTCTCACTCGCTGCGAGCGGGGCGAGGTCGACGACGAGGTCACCCACCCGGACCCCCACCCGGGGGTCGTCACCGCCGTGGGAGAACACCGCGTAGGGCAGGTGGTCCACGTCGTGCCCGCCGCCCGCGGCGCCGTCCACCCAGGTCGGCGGCCCCGCGATGGTGCCGATATCCGGCGGGATTGACACGACCGCGAGGCTAGCGGATCGTGCTAGCCGTCCAACGGACATGAGCGTCCGGATATCGGACGACACGCGCAGGGAGGGCTGATGGCTCACTACCGGCAGGTCGGCGACGTGCCGCCCAAGCGCCACACCCAGTTCCGTGACGACGCGGGGGCACTGCGCTACGAGGAGCTGATGGGGGAGGAGGGCTTCTCCTCGGACTCCTCGCTGCTGTACCACCGCGGGGTGCCGTCGGCGATCGTGGCCAGCGAGGACTGGCAGCTGCCCGACCTGGCCACCGCCGCCAACCATCCCCTCAAGCCTCGGCACCTGCGTCTGCACGCCCTCGTCGGCGACAACGAGTGGAAGGCGCTGGACCCGGTCACCGGGCGCCGGCTGGTGCTGGGCAACGGCGACGTGCGCATCTCCTACGTGGTCGCGGGGGAGACCTCTCCGCTGTATCGCAACGCCGTGGGCGACGAGTGTGTCTTCGTCGAGGCCGGGCGCGGCGTGGTCGAGACCGTGTTCGGCATGATCACCTACCGCACGGGCGACTACGTCGTGGTCCCGCGGGCGACCACGCACCGCTGGGTCCCGGACGCGTCCACGGGTCCCACCCGGGCGTACGCGATCGAGGCCAACAGCCACATCGCCCCACCCAGGCGGTACCTATCCCGCTTCGGCCAGCTGCTCGAGCACGCGCCGTACTGCGAGCGCGACCTGCACGGCCCCAGTGAGCCACTGCTCGTCGGTGCCTCCCGCGACGTCGAGGTGCTGGTCAAGCATCGCGGCAACGGGCCGAGCGGCCTGGTTGGGACCCGGCTGACCTACGCCACCCACCCGTTCGACGTGGTTGGCTGGGACGGCTGCATGTATCCCTACACCTTCAACGTCGCCGACTTCGAGCCGATCACGGGGCGGGTGCACCAGCCGCCGCCGGTGCACCAGGTCTTCGAGGCGTCGAACTTCGTCATCTGCAACTTCTGCCCGCGCAAGGTCGACTATCACCCGTTGGCCGTGCCCGTGCCCTACTACCACTCCAACGTCGACTCCGACGAGGTGATGTTCTACGTCGACGGCGACTACGAGGCACGCAAGGGGTCCGGCATCGACAAGGGGTCGATCTCACTGCACCCCGGGGGGTACTCCCACGGGCCGCAGCCCAGCGCAATCGAGGCGGCAATCGGTGCGGAGTACTTCGACGAGCTGGCCGTCATGGTGGACACCTTCCGGCCGTTGGAGGT
>JACCVL010000212.1 GCA_013698185.1 Nocardioidaceae bacterium | reverse complement strand
CGCCGTTCTTCACCGTCGACGGCCGCTACGACCTGCGCTTCCTTCTCGACCGGGACCGGCTGGCAACCACCGTACGGCTGCGCCAGGGCGAGCAGGCCGTCTTCAGCGCCGTCTTCTCCGGCGCGGTACGCCCGGCGACGCCGTCCCGGCTGGTGTCACTGCTGGCGCGACGCCCCTTCATGACCCAGCGGGTCAGCCTGCTCATCCGCATGCACGGCCTCTGGCTGTGGCTGCGGCGACTGCCGGTGGTGTCGCGCACGGCGCATCACCAGGAAGGAATGCAATGACCACCACCCGAGCCCCCGCGACCGGCGACCCCGGGGCAACGCTCAGCCCGCTCGCGGCGAGCGCCCCGGCGTCTCACGTCGAACACTGGCCCAGCCTGGCGACCCCGCCGAAGGCCACCCTGCAGGCGCCGGTCGCCCGCAGCATCGTGTCCCGCGCCGTACGCCGGCTGCCGGTGCGCATGCAGTTCCTCGACGGCAGCCACTGGGGCGCCGGCGGCTCGGACGCGCCCACCATGATCATGGTCCGCCCCGACGCCGTGTTCGCCCGGCTGGGTGCGGAGTTCCGCGTCGGTTTCGGCGAGGCGTACATGGCCGGTGACTGGACGACGGCGCCGGGCACCGACCTGGCGGACCTGCTGGCGCCGTTCGCCGACCGGCTCACCGAGCTGGTCCCCAAGCCGTTGCAGAAGCTGCGTGGCGTCGTGGACGGCACACTGCCCGCGCACGAGGAGAACACCGTCAGCGGGTCACGCAACAACATCTCGCGGCACTACGACCTGTCCAACGACCTCTTCGCGCACTTCCTCGACCCCACCATGACCTACTCCTCGGCCTGGTTCCCCGACGCCATCACCGCCGAGGCCGACCTCGACCTCGAGCGCGCCCAGCTGCGCAAGATGGACGGCATCTTGGACTTCGCCCACGTCGCCGACGGCACCCGGGTGCTCGAGATCGGCACCGGCTGGGGTGCCCTGGCCCAGCGGGCAGCCGAGCGTGGCGGGCTGGTCACCACCGTGACCATCTCGCAGGAGCAGCGCGAGCTCGCCCAGGAGCGCATCGCCGCCGCCGGACTGGCGGACCGGGTGGAGGTGCGCCTGGAGGACTACCGCCACGTGGCCGGCGAGTACGACGCGATCTTGAGCGTGGAGATGATCGAGGCCGTCGGCGAGCGCTTCTGGCCGGCGTACTTCGCCACCTTGGACCGGCTGCTCGCGCCCGGCGGGCGGGTCGGCCTGCAGTCCATCACCATGGCCCACGACCGCATGCTCGTCACCCGCCGGTCGTACGGCTGGATCCACAAGTACATCTTCCCCGGCGGGCTGATCCCGTCGCTGCAGGCCATCGACCAGACCCTCGCCGGGCACACCCAGCTGCGGGTGCTGGAGCGGCGCGACCTGGGCTGGCACTACGCCGAAACCCTGCGGCAGTGGCGGCAGCGCTTCGCTGCCGCGTGGCCGGAGGTCAGCACGCACGGCTTCGACGAGACGTTCCGGCGGATGTGGGACTTCTACCTCGCCTACTGCGAGGCGGGATTCCGCACCGAGTACCTCGGGGTGAGCCAGCTGTCGTTGGGACGGCTGCCGCGCTGACGTCGTTCGGCCGGCTCAGGCCACCAGGTCGGCGATCCGCCCGACCGCGCCCTCGAGGCTGGCCACCCGCTCGACCACCGCGACCGACTCCGCCGGGTCGCCGGTGGGGTGCCAGCCGGGGCCACCGAGCAGCACCACCAGCTCGGGATCGAGGGAGTCCACAGTGGCCAGGCTCGGCACGGTCCCGGTGGCTGCCAGGCTCGACCACAAGAAGACCACCCGCGGGCAGAGCCGGTCGACCGCAGCGGTCAGCGCCGCGGTGGGCGTACGGGCTCCGAGCATCCTGGTGCCGATCCGGCGCTCGGACAGTGCCGCCGCCAACACCACCAGCGGCAGCGCATGCTGCTCTTCTGCCGCGCTGGCCAGCACGACCGGAGGGTTGGCCGGCCGCCGACCACTGCGGGAGCGCATCCGTTGGCGCAGCTCGGTGGAGATGCACTCGCTGGCCATGTGCTCTGCCGCGATCCCCAGCTGACCGATCTCCCACTGCTGGCCGACGGTCATCAGGTACGGCGCCACCACGGTGGACCAGCCGTCGAGCACCCCGCGCCGATCGAAGACCTGCGACACGATCTTTGCCAGGGTCGGGGCATTCAGCTCCTGGGTAGCCCGCAGCATCGCGTTCACGGTCATCGGCACGCCGCGTGCACCGACGGCGACGTCCCCGGCCCGCGCGGTTTGGCGCGCCAACGACGTGCTGGTCTCACCCGCCGGCTCGGCGCCTGCCTGTGCCAGCTGTGCCACCCGGGCGGCCTGCGCGGAGGGCACTCCTTCGGCGATCAGCTGGCTCATCTGGGCCACTCGGGCGACGTCCAGCTCGCTGTATCGCCGGTGCCCACCCTCGGTCCGCTCACTGGGACCCAGCCCGTAGCGGCGATCCCAGGTCCGCAGGGTCGCCGTGGCGATGCCGAGCCGCCTGGACACCGCCCCGACGCCCCAGAGAATCCCAGCATCTGCGGCAGCCACCCGGGAGCCATCGACGCCACGAGCGTCGATGTCATCCCACTCGGCCATGGTGGCGATTGTCCTCTGGCCTGGGCCGAGTCGCCACCGGACCACACCGTACCGACAAAGTTGAACGCTCTAGGGGGTTGTAGTCTGAACAAGTCTTGAGTAAGTTTTGCCGCAGTTCACTGCGACGAGAATACGAGGGACCATGGCCAACATCGCCCGCCTGCCCATGCCACTGCTCGACGTGTACGACTGGCAGTTCGAGGGGGCCTGCCGCGACTCCGATCCGGCACTGTTCTTCTCCCCCGAGTCCGAGCGAGGCCCGCGGCGCTACGCCCGTGAGAACGCCGCCAAGATGTACTGCCGGCGCTGTCCCGTCGTCGAGGAATGCCTTCGCCACGCCCTCAAGGTGAAGGAGCCGTACGGGGTCTGGGGGGGCCTGACCACCTCCGAACGCGCCGCGGTGGAGTCCCCCGCCATCGCGGTCTAAGCCGGCGCGCCTCAGGCCCAGAAGACGCGGTCCACGACCGCGCGGGCACGGCGGGCGGCGCGCCGCCACTCATCGCTGACCCGCTCGCTGTCGAGCACCGACCACCCCAGCAGGTAGGCCACCCCGGCGCGGTCGCGCAGGTCGGTGGGCAGCGCGTCCGACGGACGCCCGCGGACCTGCATCACCGCGTCGCGCAGTCGCTGCGCCAGCCGCCAGGCCGTGATCAGGTCGTCGGCGTCGTCACGGTCCAACAGCTGGGCTGCCACGGCAGCTTCAAGGGCCGCGACGGTCCGCGTAGTCTGCAGCCCCGGGATCCGACCCGCGTGCCGCATCTGCAGTAGCTGCGCCGTCCACTCCACGTCGGTGAGCCCACCGGGACCGAGCTTGAGCTGACCGGCCGGGTCGGCGCCTCGCGGCAGCCGCTCGGCCTCCACCCGGGCCTTGATCCGGCGTACCTCGGTGATGGTGTGCTCGTCGAGGCCGTCCCGCGGCCACCGCAGCGGGTCGATCAGGGCGGTGAAGCGCGCGCACACCTCGGGGTCGCCGACCACGGCCTCGGCCCGCAGCAGCGCCTGGGCCTCCCACGGCTGCGACCAGCGCGCGTAGTAGGCGGCGTACGAGGCGAGGGTGCGGACGAGCGGACCTTGACGGCCTTCGGGGCGCAGTCCCGCGTCGAGCTCCAGCGGTGGTGCCGCGCCGGGCCGGGCGAGCATCCGGCGCATCTCCTGGGCCACCGCGTGCGCGGCAGCACCGGCCGCTCGCTCCCCCGTCCCGACGATGGGCACGTAGACGAACATCACGTCGGCGTCACTGGCAAGACCCAGCTCATGACCGCCGAGCCGGCCCATCGACACCACGGCCATCCGCACCGGCAGTGGCCGCCGTTGCTCGGCCTGCACCGCCGCCGTTGCCACCGCGAGCGCGCCGGTGATCGTGGCCAGGGTGACCTGGGTCAACGCCTCCCCCACCGCATCACCGTCGAGCACGTCGAGCACGTCGCCGATCGCAATCCGGCACAGCTCGCGGTGACGCATCGTCCGGACGGCCTCGATGGCCGCCACCGGGTCGACGTGCCGCTTGGCGGCGGCGTCCATCTCCCGGGCCAGCACCTGCGTCGTACGCGGCCGGAGCCCCTCGCGGTCGCCGAGCAGGGCGACGGCGTCCGGCGTGCCCATCAGCAGGTCGGTGGCGAGACGGCTGCTGTTGAGCACGCGGGCGAGCTGCTCGGCGGCCTCACCCTCGTCGCGCAGCCTTTGGAGGTACCAGTGAGTCGTGCCGAGGCGCTCGGAGACCCTGCGGAAGGCCAGCAGGGCGGCATCGGGGTCGGGTCCGTCGGCGAACCAGCCGAGCATCGCCGGCAACAGCTGCCGCTGAATGGCGGCGCGGCGGCTCAGCCCGCTGGTGAGCGCCTCCAGGTGGGCCAGCGCTCCGCGCGGGTCGTCGTAGCCAAGGGCGGTCAGCCGCAGGCGGGCTGCCTCGGGGCTGAGCCGCAGCTCACCGGCGGGAAGGGCGGCAACCGCCTCCAGCAGCGGCCGATAGAACAGCTTCTCGTGCAGCCGGCGCACCTCACGGAGGCATTCCTGCCACTGGCTGCGCAGGCCGATGACGGGCTTGGTCCGGTGCCCGAGCGCTCGACCCAGCCGGCGCCAGACCTCGTCGTCGTCGGGCACCACCTGGATGCGGCGCAGCTGCCACAGCTGGAGCCGGTGCTCCATCGTCCGCAAGAAGCGGTACGCCTCGGCCAGGGCGGCACCGTCCTCGCGTCCGACGTACCCCCCGGCAGTCAGCGCACCGAGTGCGCGCAGCGTGCTCTGCTCCCGCAGCCGCTCGTCACCGCGTCCGTGCACCAGCTGCAACAGCTGGACGGCGAACTCGATGTCGCGCAGGCCTCCGGGCCCCAGCTTGAGCGCCCGCCCCATCTGCTCGGACGGGATCTGCTCGACGACCTTGCGCCGCATCGCTTGTACCTCGGCGACGAACCCCGGGCGCTCGCCCGCTCGCCACACCATGGCGTCCACAGCCTCGGCGTAGCGCCGCCCGAGGTCGGGGTCGCCGGCAGCAGGCCGCGCCTTGAGCAGGGCCTGGAACTCCCAGCTGCTGGCCCACCGGTCGTAGTAGCCGACGTGTCCGGCCAACGTACGGCTGAGCGGCCCGGAGCGGCCTTCGGGCCGAAGCCCGGCGTCCACCGGCCAGATCGTGCCCTCGGCGGTGTGGTCGGAGCAGATCCGCATCATGGCGGCGGCCAGCCTGGTGGCGGCGCGCACGGCCTCGTCCTCGCTGGCGCCCTCGCTGGGCTCGTGCACGAACACGACGTCCACGTCGCTGACGTAGTTGAGCTCGCAGGCGCCGCACTTGCCCATCGCGATGACGGCAAACCGGCATCGGGCGGCCTGCTCGGGCAGCTGCGCCTGGGCCTGGCGCAGCGCGACCTCCAGCGTGGCGTCGGCGAGATCCGACAGCGACGCGGCCACGTGGTCGACGCTGGTGACGCCAGTCAGGTCCGCCGCGGCGATCAGCAGCAGCCGGCGACGGTACGCCACCCGCAGACCGTCGGGGTCGGCTGCGGCCCCCTCGTCGTCAGCCAGCAACGGCGGCGCGGGAGTCGCTGAGCGCAGGTCCTGCCAGTGCTCAGGGTGGGTGCGCAAGTGATCAGCTAGCGCGCGGCTCGACCCGAACACCGCGGTCAGTCGGTGCAACAGCTGCGGGTCGTCGACCAGAGCGGTGCGCAGGGACGCTGCCTGCCCGTGCCCCACGGTGGCGACCGCCGCGACAAGACAGGCGAGCCCCGCGAGAGCCGCGTCCGGGTCGGCGGCAACGGCGATCTGGTCCAGCACCAGGTCACGCGCGGACTCGTCGAGCTCCAGCGTCGCCAGGTGGCGGTCGGCAGCGGGATCCTGCAGGCCGATGCGCGCCAGCCGCCCCGGGCTCGGGCTTCGCCTCGGACTGGGGCTCATCGCACGGTGGCGCACTGAGCGGCAAAGCTGACCGCCAGCCGCTGCCATGCGGCCCGGAGCCGCTGCTCCGCAGGCTCGAGCGCGGCAAGCAGCCGTTGCTCGGCTGCCCCTCGGGTGCCCCCGTCGCCGTCCATCCACGCACCGACGACCGCCGCGCCGGCCTCGGGATGCGACTGGATCCCCCAGGCTGCCGGTGCGACGCGCATCGCCTGAACCGTCCCCCCGGACGTATGTGCCAGCGCGACGGCGCTCGGAGGCAATGCGGTCACGACGTCGACATTCCACTGCACCGCGACCGGCTGGTCGTACCCGCCGGCGCGGACCAGCGGCCCGAACAGCGGGTCGGCTGCCGCCTCGCTCGTCCAGCCCACCGGCAGCAGCCCGCACTGGCGCCCGGCGCCGTTCTTATCCACCCGCCCGCCGGTGGCCACCGCCAGCAGCTGGTGCCCGAGGCAGATCCCCAGCACCGGCACCTCCGTCGCGACAGCCTCTCGCAGCAGCGTCTTCGTCCCGCCGAGCCAGGGGGCGACCGCGTCGTCGTTGGCGCCCATCGCGCCGCCGAGCACCAGCAGCCCCGCGTGCGCGTCCAGATGCGTCGGCAGCGGGTCCGGGCCGTACGCGCGGCGTACGTCGAGGGGAACCCCCGCCTCGGCCAGCCAGTCGCCAAACCAGGCTGCTGGGCATTCGTCCTCGTGCTGCACGACGAGGACGGGACGCGCGACGCTCACGCCGAGACATTAGCCTCCGCCCCCTCGCCCCCGTCATCCGCGCATTTCGTACCGCGGGCGGGCGCGTGCCGGCCACCGCGCGCCGGGCCACGTTTACGTGGCGCAGCGCCCGACTGGCGGTCAGAGCAGCGGCAGCATCGAGTCCAGCTCGAACTGGCTCACCTGGCGGCGGTACGCCTGCCACTCGGCGCGCTTGTTGCGCAGGAAGAACTCGAAGACGTGCTCGCCCAGCGTCTCGGCAACGAGCTCGCTGGACTCCATCACCTTGATGGCCTGATCGAGGTTCTGCGGCAGCGCCTCGATGCCGAGCGCATGGCGTTCGCCGTCGGTCAGCGACCACACGTCGTCCTCGGCCTCGGCCGGCAGCTCGTACCCCTCCTCGATCCCCTTCAGGCCAGCTGCGAGGAGCAGCGCGTAGGACAGGTACGGGTTGCACGCCGCGTCTATGGAACGCACCTCGGCCCGCGTCGACTGGCCCTTGTCGGGCTTGTAGCGCGGCACCCGCACCAGCGCCGAGCGGTTGTTGTGTCCCCAGCAGACGAACGCCGGCGCCTCGCCACCCCCGATGATCCGCTTGTAGGAGTTGACCCACTGGTTGGTGACGGCGGTGACCTCGGCGGAGTGCCGCAGCAACCCGGCGATGAACGACCGGCCGATCTCCGACAGCTGGTACTCCGTGCCCGCTTCGTAGAAGGCGTTGCGGTCGCCCTCGAACAGCGACAGGTGGGTGTGCATGCCCGAGCCCGCGAACTGCGTGAACGGCTTGGGCATGAAGGAGGCGTAGATGCCCTGGCCCAGCGCCACTTCCCGCACCACCACCCGGAAGGTCATGATGTTGTCGGCGGTGGACAGCGCGTCGGCGTAGCGCAGGTCGATCTCCTGCTGCCCCGGGGCTGCCTCGTGGTGGCTGAACTCCACCGAGATGCCCATCGACTCCAGCATCGTGATGACCTCACGGCGGAAGTCGTGGCCGAGCCCCTGCGCGGTGTGGTCGAAGTACCCGGAGTTGTCCACCGGCACCGGCACCGCTCCCGCCGCCGGCTGCTCCTTGAGCAGGAAGAACTCGATCTCGGGGTGGGGGTAGAAGGTGAACCCGAGGTCGGCTGCCTTGGACATCATTCGCTTGAGCACGTGTCGGGGATCGGCGTACGACGCTCCGCCGTCGGGCAGCAGGATGTCGCAGAACATGCGTGCGGTGGCCGGGCCCTCCCCGCGCCAGGGCAGGATCTGGAACGTGGTCGGGTCGGGCTTTGCGAGCATGTCGGCCTCGTAGACGCGGGCGAAGCCCTCGATCGCCGACCCGTCGAAGCCGATCCCCTCGTCGAAGGCGTTGTCAAGCTCGGCCGGCGCCACGGCGACCGACTTGAGGAACCCCTGCACGTCGGTGAACCACAGCCGGACGAACCGCACGTCGCGCTCCTCGATTGCTCGCAGCACGAAGTCCTCTTGCTTACCCATGGGGACAGCATGGCGGATTACCCGGTCTTCTACCCTGGCGCCGTGCCCCAGCTGCGTCTCGCCCTGGCTCAGATCAATGCGACCGTCGGTGACCTCGACGGCAATGCCGATCTGATCGCGGCGCAGGTCTCGCGGGCGGCGTACGCAGACGCAGCTGTCGTGGCGTTTCCCGAGATGGCGCTCACCGGCTACCCGATCGAGGACCTGTCGTTGCGCGCGTCGTTCGTCGAGGCCTCCCGCCGGACCCTCGACGCCCTCGCCACTCGGTTGGCGACCGAGGGACACGGCGAGCTGGTCGCGGTGGTCGGCTTCCTCGACCGCGACACCGAGGCCGTCGACGCCGTCGGGGTGCCGAAGGGGTCGCCGCAGGACGCCGTGGCGGTTCTGCACCGCGGTGAGGTGGTCGTCCGGCAGGCCAAGCACCACCTGTGGAACTACGGCGTCGGCGACGAGTACCGCCACTTCGTCGCCGGCGACATCGTCAATGTGGTGCAGGTCGCGGGTGTCGACATCGCGCTGGCCGTCTGTGAGGACATCTGGCGCGACGGCGTCCCCGCCGCGGTCGCCGCCGCCGGGGCTGGGCTGCTGCTGGTCGTCAACGCCTCGCCGTACGAGCGCGCCAAGGACGACACCCGCCTCGAGTTGTGCGCGCGGCGAGCCCGCGAGGCAGGGTGCGCGCTGGCCTACGTGAACCTGGTCGGTGGCCAGGACGAGCTGGTCTTCGACGGCGACTCGATCGTGGTCGACGCACAGGGTACGCAGCTGGCCCGGTCGACACAGTTCGCCGAGGAGCTGCT
>JACCVL010000188.1 GCA_013698185.1 Nocardioidaceae bacterium | reverse complement strand
GGGCTCGTCGTCGAGTCGGCCAAGGGGGAGTGCAACCTCGGCCAGCACGAGATCGCCTTCCGCTTCGACGAGGTCCTGCGCACCGCCGACCAGCACTCGGTCTACAAGAACGGCGCCAAGGAGATCGCCTCACTGCACGGCAAGGCCCTCACATTCATGGCCAAGTTCGACCAGCGGGAGGGCAACTCCTGCCACATCCACATGAGCCTGCGCGGCGGCGACGGCTCGATCGTCTTCGACGAGGGCAACGGTCAGACCCCGTTGTTCGAGCACTTCCTCGCCGGCATCCAGGACACGATGTGCGACCTGACCTTGATGTACGCGCCGAACATCAACTCCTATAAGCGGTTCCAGCCCGGCAGCTTCGCCCCGACTTCGACGGCCTGGGGGTATGACAACCGCACCTGTTCGCTGCGGGTCGTCGGCCACGGTGCCGGTCTGCGGCTGGAGAACCGCCTGCCCGGCGGCGACGTGAACCCCTACCTCGCGATGGCGGCCATGCTCGGCAGCGGGCTGCGCGGCATCGAGAACGAGCTGGCGCTGGGCCCGGCGATGGAGGGCAACGCCTATGACTCGGATCACCGCAAAGTGCCGACGACACTGCGCGCGGCCCGCGACCTGTTCGCGCAGTCGCAGGCGGCGCGGGAGATCCTGGGCGACGACGTGGTCGCGCACTACACCAACTACGCCGACGTCGAGCTTGCGGCGTACGACGCCGCGGTCACCGACTGGGAGCGCGTACGCGGGTTCGAGAGGCTCTGAGCAGTGGTCGCGGGCAGCTACGACGTTATCGACCCGGCCACGGAACGGTTCGTCACCGCCGTCGACCAGGCAGGACCCGAGCAGACCGACGAGGCGGTCGACGCCGCGCACCGAGCCTTCGACCGGTGGCGCCAGGTGGCGCCAGCCGACCGGGGCCGGCTGCTGCGCCGCTTCGCCGAGGCCGTCGACGGTGCCGCTGAGGAGCTGGCTCAGCTCGAGGTGAGCAACGCCGGCCACACGATCGGCAACGCCCGCTGGGAGGCAGGCAACGTCCGTGACGTCCTGCACTACTACTCGGCTGCTCCCGAGCGGGCCTTCGGCCGCCAGATCCCGGTCGCCGGCGGCGTCGACATCACCTTCCAGGAGCCACTCGGCGTGGTCGGCGTGATCGTGCCGTGGAACTTCCCGATGCCGATTCTCGGCTGGGGCGTCGCGCCTGCGCTGGCCGCCGGCAATACCGTCGTGGTCAAGCCGGCGGAGCTGACGCCGCTGACGGCCGTCCGCATCGGCGAGCTCGCGCTCGACGCCGGTATCCCGCCCGGCGTGCTCACCGTGCTGCCCGGCAAAGGCTCGGTGGTGGGGGAGCGCCTGGTCACCCACTCGCTCGTGCGCAAGATCTGCTTCACCGGCTCGACCGCCGTCGGCACCAGGCTGCTCGCCACGGCGGCGCCGCAGGTGAAGCGGGTCACCCTCGAGCTCGGTGGTAAGAGCGCCAACATCGTCTTCGCCGACGCCGACCTCGAGCGGGCTGCCGCCAGCGCCCCCGGCGGCGTGTTCGACAACGCCGGCCAGGACTGCTGCGCCCGCAGCCGCATCCTGGTCCAACGCAGCGTCTACGACCGGTTCCTGGAGCTGTTGGAGCCGGCGGTCGCCGCGGTACGCGTCGCGGACCCGCGCGACGAGGCCAGCGACATGGGACCGCTGATCAGTGCCGCGCACCGCGACCGGGTCGCGTCCTACGTCGAAGGCGACCGCCCCGATGTCGCCTTCCGCGGCCGGGCGCCGGAGACCGCCGGCTTCTGGTACCCGCCGACGGTGGTGCTGCCACGCGGTGCCGCCGACCGGGTGTGGCGCGAGGAGGTGTTCGGCCCGGTCGTGGCCGTGCTGCCGTTCGACGACGAGGCCGACGCGATCGTGATGGCCAACGACAGCGAGCTGGGTCTGTCCGGGTCGATCTGGACCAGGGACGTCGGCCGTGCCCTGCGGGTGGCCCGCGCCGTCGAGGCCGGCAACCTGTCGGTGAACTCGCATTCCTCGGTGCGCTACTCGACGCCGTTCGGCGGTTACAAGCAGTCCGGGCTCGGACGTGAGCTCGGTCCCGACGCGCTGGACTCGTTCAGCGAGATCAAGAACGTGTTCATCTCCACCGAGGACTGACCGCCCGACCGCGAGCAGAAGGCAGGACCAGGACAGATGGCAACAGGCAGGGGACGGCTCGAGGGCCGGACGGCGGTCGTCACCGGAGGCTGCAGCGGGATCGGCCTGGCCACCGTACGGCGATTCGCCGAGGAGGGTGCCGACCTGGTGGTGGCCGACCTCGACGACGACCGGGGCAAGCAGGTCGCCGAGGAGGTGCGCGGCCACTACGTGCACTGCGACGTGACCGACGCCGAGCAGGTGGCGGCGATGGTGGCCGAGACCGTCGAGCGCTACGGCAGCCTCGA
>JACCVL010000124.1 GCA_013698185.1 Nocardioidaceae bacterium | reverse complement strand
CACCGAGCAGCTCGGGCTCTTCCACGCCGTGACCGGTCTGCACGGCGACCTGCTCATCCCCGAGGACCGACTGAGATCTGCTGCCTTGAGGGCGGCCCTTGGTGAGGTGCGCCTCGACCACGAGCTCAACCGGCTCCTCGGCAAACCGTGGGATGACGAGCTGGAGACCTTCCGCCACGCCGGCGAGGGTGCCCCTGTGCGCTGGCTGCACCAGGTGGTCTGAGCAGCCGCCACGGGTTCAGGTCACGGTGATCGTCGTCGACGACGTATGCCGGGCCGAGCCGGACACGCTCACGCGCATCAGGTTCGGCCCCGGCTGGCCGAGCGCCACATGGACGGTGAACCGGCCGCCGGGCTCCACCCTGGTCGTCGTGGGGAACCGCACCCAGCGACCCGCCTCGCGTCGTTCCACCCGCAGCACCGTCCCCGCCCGGACTCCCTCGAACCGGCCGTGCAGCCGGACCTGCTCGAAGCTGCCCACCCGAGCAGCCGAGGCCGCGAGCCGGCCGGTGGCCACCGGGGTCTTGTCCTCGGCCGGCTTCCGCACCCGGGCAGTCCTGGACGGTCTCGTGTCGCTCTTCCGGTCCGGCGTGCTGGACTCGGAGGGCGTGAGCCGGGACCGTTCCGAGGACGCCGTCGGCGACGGCTTGCTGGTGCGGGCCGGCGTGGTCGGGGAGGAGCTGGTGGCGCTTTGCGGCGTTTGGTCGTCGTCGACCCCGGCGGCGCGCAGTGCGCTAGTGCCGAGCCAGGACACGGCCAGGCCCAGTGCGACGCCTGCTGCGAGTAGCGACGCCACGACGATGAGAGCCAGCCGGATCCGGCTGCCGCTGGGGTCACCGGCATCGTTGTCCGTGCTCATGGCCTCAGTCTGCCTCAGCACGGGTGCCGTCCCGTGGCGTGGGCGGGGCCAGCCTGGTCAGAGCGGGATGTTGCCGTGCCGGCCGCGCACCCGGCCCTCGGCCGACTCGCCGGGCCTGTCGAGGGCCGCCGCGAGGGCCCGGGCGAGTGCTCCGCGAGTGCGCTCGGGCTCGACCACCTCGTCGACGACACCGATCTCGACGGCCCGCTCGACGCCCCCGGCGATCCGCTCGTGCTCCTCGGCCAGGTCGGCCTCGACCTGTGCGCGTACGTCCGGTGCCACGTCGGCCAACCGGCGGCGGTGCAGCACGCGGATTGCTGCCACTGCTCCCATGACTGCGATCTGGGCACCGGGCCAGGCGAAGACCTTGGTGGCACCGAGCGAGCGGGCGTTCATCGCGATGTAGGCCCCGCCATAGGCCTTGCGCGTCACCAGAGTGACCCGCGGGACCGTGGCCTCGGCGAAGGCGTGCAACAGCTTGGCACCGCGGCGCACGACGCCGTCCCACTCCTGCCCGACGCCGGGCAGGTAGCCCGGGACGTCGACCACGACAAGCAGCGGTACGCCGAACGCGTCGCACATCCGCACGAACCGGGCCGCCTTCTCGGCTGAGGAGGAGTCCAGGCAACCACCGAGGCGCAGCGGGTTGTTGGCGATGACCCCGACGCTGCGACCACCCAAACGCCCGAGCGTCGTGGTGATGTTCGGCGCCCACTTTGCGTGCAGCTCCACCCCGCTGTCGGCGTCGAGAATCTCGGCGACCAGGGGGTGCACGTCGTACGCACGGCGGATCGAGTCGGGCAGGACCGCGGCGAGGTCGACATCGGCGACCTCACTGACGACGAGGTCACGCTGGTCGCCGAGGAGGCTGGCCAGCCGGCGCGCCTCGTGCAAGGCGTGTGCCTCGGAGTCCGCCAGCACGTGCACCACACCCGAGCGGCGCCCGTGCGGCTCGGGGCCGCCCAGGCGGGCCATGTCGACATTCTCGCCGGTGACCGACCGGACCACGTCCGGCCCGGTCACGAAGACCCGGCCCTCGGGGCCCAGGATCACGACGTCGGTGAGAGCGGGCCCGTATGCCGCGCCGCCGGCGGCCGGGCCGAGGACGACCGAGATCTGGGGGACCCGGCCGGACGCGAGGGTCATCGCCTGGAAGATCAGGCCGACCGCGTGCAGCGAGAGCACACCCTCGGCCAGTCGCGCCCCGCCGGAGTGCCACAGGCCGACGATGGGTGCACCGTCGGCGACGGCCCGCTCGTAGGCCGCCACCACGACCGAGCAGCCGTCATGGCCCATCGCACCGCCCATCACGGTCGCGTCGGAGCAGAATGCGACGGTGTGGGTGCCGTGCACGCTGCCCACTGCGGCGAGCATGCCCGAGGTGTCATCGGGCGTGACGAGCTGCATCGAGTCGACGTCGAACAGGGCTCGCAGCCGGCTGACAGGGTTGCGGGGGTCTTGGTCGCGGGGCAGCTTGACGGGTCTCGCCGGGGTGGTGGTGGCAGTCATGGGGGGGCGGTCCAGTCACACGGTACGGAAGGCGAGGGCGACGTTGTGGCCGCCGAAACCGAAGGAGTTGTTGAGCGCTGCCAGGTCACCGCTGGGCAGGTCCCGCGGCTTGGTAGCGATGTCGAGCTCGACGGCCGCGTCCTGGTTGTCCAGGTTGATCGTCGGTGGAACGACGCGGTGGTACAGCGCCAGGATGGTGGCGATGGACTCCAGGGCTCCAGCGGCGCCGAGCAGGTGACCGGTCATGGACTTGGTCGCCGTCACGACGGCCTGGTCGGCGGCGGCGCCGAGCGCGTTGCGGATGGCGAGCGCCTCGGTGACGTCGCCTTGCGGGGTCGACGTCGCGTGGGCGTTGATGTGGTGGATGTCGCCGGGCTCGAGGGACGACTCGGCCAGCGCGAGGGTGATGGCGCGGGTGGCGCCGAGCCCCTGCGGGTCGGGCTGGGCAATGTCGTGGGAGTCTGCGGTGATCCCGGCGCCGGCGACCTCGGCATAGATCCGCGCCCCGCGGGCCGCGGCATGCTCGGCGGACTCCAGCACCAGGATCCCGGCACCCTCGCCGAGGACGAACCCGTCGCGGTCGACGTCCCACGGTCGTGACGCCAGCTCTGGTGCGTCGTTGCGCCGCGACAGGGCCATCATGTTGCCGAAGGCGGCCATCGGCAGTGCATGGATCGCTGCCTCGGTGCCGCCCGCGAGGACCACGTCGGCTCGGCCTAGGCGGATCATGTCGACGGCGAGCGCGATGCCCTCGTTGCCAGAGGCGCAGGCAGACACCGGTGCGCTGACTGCCGCCTTGGCACCGATCCGCAGACCGACGTTGGCGGCGGCACTGTTGGGCATCAGCATCGGCACCGCCAACGGTGACACCCGGCGTGGACCCTTGGTGATCAGCGCGTCGTAGCTGGCCAGCAGGGTGGTGACGCCGCCGATGCCGGTGGCACACGCCACGGCCACCCGCTCGCGGTCGGGGCCGGACCCGGACTCGTCAGCAGCAGCCAGGCCGCTGTCGGCCCAGGCTTCGAGCGCGGCGACCATGGCGAACTGGCCGGATCGGTCGAGCCGCCTGGCCTGCACCCGCTCCAGCACCTCGGTCGGCTCGACGGCGACTTCACCGGCGATGTGGGTGTTGAGCTGCTCGGCCCACTCATGGGTCATGCGGGCGATGCCGGAGCGGCCGGCGAGCAACGACTCCCACGTCGTGGGGACGTCGCCACCGACCGGGCTGGTCGTGCCGAGACCGGTCACGACGACGGTGCGGGTCATAAAGAGCTCACCTCGGGTCTGGATCAAGGACGGATGGGCGTGCAGCCGGACAGACTGCACTCACCCTCCGACGGCTGGTACGCCAGCGCGACCGTGCCGCCAAAGGATGTGCGCTCACGCTGCCTGGGCGCGTTCGATGAAGGCGACGGCGTCGCCGACGGTCTTGAGGTTCTTGACCTCGTCGTCGGGGATC
>JACCVL010000122.1 GCA_013698185.1 Nocardioidaceae bacterium | reverse complement strand
GAGGGGTGCGTCATCGAGGTGTACGGATGCCACAGATGCGCGCGGTCGTACGCCTGGAGGTCGGCAATCGTCGTGGTGGCAGTCATGTCGGGGTCACGCTAGCGATCGTTGTCACGCGCTGGCAGAGAGCCGCCGTGACAGGTCCGGTCCCTCGCTGGGCAGCCGGTCGCGGCGCCGCACGTTGCGAGCCACTAGATTGCCGCGCATGATCGTTGCTCTGGACCAGACCGACCGCACCGACATCGTGGCCACGGCCCGCCACCAGGTGCTGGAGCGGGGGGTGGGGCTGTCGCAGGAGCAGGTGGTGCAGGTGCTCCGGCTGCCGGATGCGTGGCTACCCGAGCTCCTCGGGCTCGCCCACGAGGTCCGGATGGCCTGGTGCGGGCCGGAGGTCGAGGTCGAGGGGATCGTGTCGCTCAAGACCGGCGGCTGCCCCGAGGACTGCCACTTCTGCAGCCAGTCGGGCCAGTTCACCTCACCGGTGCGCGCGGTGTGGCTGAACATCCCCGAGCTGGTCGAGGCCGCCATCCAGACTGCCAAGACCGGCGCGACCGAGTTCTGCATCGTCGCCGCGGTACGCGGGCCCGACGAGCGGCTGATGGGCCAGGTGCGCGACGGCGTCGCAGCGATCCGCGCCGCCGTCGACATCAACGTCGCCTGCTCCCTGGGCATGCTCACCCAGGCCCAGGTCGACGACCTCGCGGCGATGGGAGTGCACCGCTACAACCACAACCTCGAGGCGGCCCGGTCGTACTTCGGCTCCGTCGTCACCACGCACTCGTGGGAGGAGAGGGTCGACACCTGCCGGATGGTGCGCGACGCCGGCATGGAGCTGTGCTGCGGTGGGCTGGTCGGGATGGGGGAGTCGCTCGAACAGCGCGCGGAGCTGGCGGTGCAGCTGGCCGAGCTGACCCCCGACGAGGTGCCGCTGAACTTCCTCAACCCGCGGCCGGGCACCCCGTTCGGCGATATGGCCGTCATGGCCGGCTCGGACGCGTTGCGCACGATCGCGGCGTTCAGGCTGGCGATGCCGCGGACGATCCTGCGGTATGCCGGCGGGCGCGAGGTGACGCTCGGTGACTTCGGGACGCGCGAGGGTCTCCTGGGTGGCATCAACGCCGTCATCGTCGGCAACTACCTGACGACGCTGGGCCGCGAGCCGGAGGCGGACCTGGCGCTGTTGGCCGACCTCAAGATGCCGGTCAAGGAGCTGGCCAAGACCCTGTGACGACCCACCCGCCCGCCTGGTGCGGTCAGTGCGGCGCCGCGACCGCCGGCGACCACACTGCCTGCGCCGCCCGGGCTGAGCTCGAGCCGCCACGCTGGTGCGCGCACTGCCGCCGGCGGATGGTCGTACAGGTCGTACCCCGGGGATGGCGCGCGCGCTGCGCCGAGCACGGCGAGCTGACCGGCTGAGGCGGCTGGCGGCTCCCGATGTGCATTCGCCGAGACGACCTGAGACGTTGGAGACGACACCGCACTCACAACGATGGAGGACCACCCGTGACCGTGCCCGACGTGAAGATGTCCAGCGGCAGCACCATCCCCCAGCTCGGCTTCGGGGTTTTTCAGATCCCGCCAGGCGACACTGCCGAGCTGGTGGCACACGCCTTCACCGTCGGTTATCGCCACATCGACACCGCGGCGCTGTACGGCAACGAGGAGGGGGTCGGCCAGGCCGTGCGCGACTCCGGCCTGGACCGCGACGACGTCTTCGTCACGACCAAGGTCTGGAACACCGACCAGGGCCGCGATGCCACGCTCGCCGCGTTCGACGCCAGCCTGGGCCGGCTCGACCTGGACTACGTCGACCTCTACCTCATCCACTGGCCGACGCCCGCCCGGGACCTGTACGTCGAGACCTGGCTGGCGCTGGAGGAGCTGTACCGCGAGGGCCGGGCCAAGGCAATCGGGGTCTCCAACTTCCAGCCGAACCACCTGCGTCGGCTGGCCGCGGAGGCGACCGTGATGCCGGCGGTCAACCAGGTCGAGCTGCACCCGACGTTCGCCCAGGCTGAGCTGCGCTCGGTGCACGAGCAGCTCGGTGTCGTCACCGAGGCATGGGCGCCGCTCGGGCAGGGCAGCGAGCTGCAGGCCCCCACCGTGACCGAGATCGCCCAGCGACTTGGTCGTACGCCCGCTCAGGTGGTGCTGCGTTGGCACCTGCAGCTCGGCAACGTGGTCTTCCCCAAGTCCGCGACCCCCGCGCGCATCGAGGAGAACGTGAACGTCTTCGACTTCGAGCTGGACCAAACCGACATGGCCGGCATCAGTGCCCTCGACGAGGGCAACCGCCTCGGACCGGACCCGGACGCCTTCAACGAGTGAACCGCGACCTGTCACCGCCAGGCAGCGCTAGAACGCCGTCTGGCGGTGACAACTCGCTGAGGCTCAGGTCGAGCTGACGCCGATCCGGTTCTCCCGGAAGGCGTCGACGAACAGCTGGTGGTCGGCGCGGACCTGCTCGGCGTAGGCGAGGCCCTGGTCCACCAGGTGGGCGATGGTCTCGTCGCGACGTCCCTGGAGAACGTTGGCGATCGCCTTCTCGGTCTGGAAAGCAATCAGCTCCTCGTCGCTGTCCTGGTCCGCCGCACAGTGGATCTTGGCCGTGGCCGAGCCCAGGTCGGCGAGCACGGGGGCCACCTCCTCGGGCTCGCTGATCGCGCCCCAGTCGAGGTCGGCCTCGTACGGCGAGAGCTCATCGACGACGAAACCGGTCTCGCCGATGGTGCACCAGCCGAGGAACGGGTCGCTGTGCACCTGCAGCGCGCGCTGGGACACCACGGTGCGGTGACCCTCGTGATGGAAGTAGTCGTTGGCGGCCGGATCGTTGCGGACCCGGCTGAGCGCGGGCACCTGGCCCTGCTTCATGGCCAGGACGACGTCGTTCTCCAGCGCCTGGTTGGGGCCCTCGATGAGCACGTTGTACGCCGGGAGGCCGGCGCTGCCGATGCCGAACCCACTGCGGGCCACCACGTCCTTGACCGTGTAGAACAGCGTGCGGTCGTGCCGCTTGTCGTCCGGGACGGTGTCCAGGTAGGCCTCGAAGGCGCCCATCACCCGGTACTGCTCGTCGTGGTCGAGCCGACGCGTTCCCGGTACGTCGCTGAAGTGTCGCTCGTTGTCCACCACGTTGGTGATGCCGCCGAGCAGCGCGGTACGGCTCGACGCGCGGGCGGACAGCAGCGCGGCATGGACCGCGCCGTGGGTGTTGTCGAGGCGCAGCGCGAACTCCTCGTCGTCGTCGCCGCGTACGTAGTGCTCGACCTGGTCGGCGTAGGAGTTGAGGTACCCGGTCGCCAGCTCGCGCAGCGACTCGTCGGGGAACGCCTTCTGCCGTCCGAGCAGCGCCAGACTGCTGACCAAACGCAGCAGGTCCCACGTGAACGGGCCGAGATAGGCCTCGTCGAAGTCGTTGACGTCGAACACCAGGACCCCGTCGGCGTTCATGTAGGTGCCGAAGTTCTCCGCATGCAGGTCGCCGTGGATCCACACCCGTGAGGTGCGCTTGTCGTTCACCACGTCGTCGGCCTCGTCCAGATCGGCGTAGAACAGGCACGCGCTGCCTCGATAGAACGCGAACGGGTCGGCCGCCATCTTGCGGAACTTGCGCCGGAACGCGGTCGGGTCGGCCGTCATCAGGTCGGCGAAGGCGTCGCCCAGCACGTCCACGATGCGCTGGCTGCGTGCCTGCTGCTTGCTGGCCATCTCGGTCCTTCGTCTTGCGGCATCGGTGGGCTCGGGCGGGGGGTGGCCGCAAACTACAATCTTGCACACGTGGTTGGCTGGTGGGTATGAGCGCTTCGATGTCCGACAAGCCCGAGATCGACTTTCCCGAGGGCGAGCCGCCCGCGACCTTGCAGAGCACCGATGTGGTGAGTGGTGACGGCGCCGAGGCGCAGCCGGGCGCCGAGGTGCTCGTGCACTACGTCGGCGTGGACTTCGCCTCCGGTGAGGAGTTCGATTCCTCGTGGGACCGCGGTGAGCCCATCCGGTTTCCGTTGCGGGGCCTGATCCAGGGCTGGCAGGACGGCATCCCCGGCATGAAGGTGGGGGGCAGGCGGCAGCTGACGATTCCGCCCGAGCAGGCGTACGGCGCCGCCGGCGGTGGGCACCGGCTGTCGGGAAAGACGCTGATCTTCATGATCGACCTGCTCGACGTCGGCTGAGTCGTCCTACGGCTGCGCCGCGGCCAGGCTGCGGCGGATGCGCTGGGCCGAGACACCGGGAGCCGCCCGCACCGACGGGGCGAACAGGCCGAGGCGCAGCTCCTCCAGCAGCCACCGCGCCTCGGTCACGGCGGCCGGGATCTGCCGGTCGACGGGCACGGCATCGCGTGCCTGCTCGTAGACCGACACGACGCCGAGCAGCTCGTCGAGACGGGCCAGGTCGCGCCGGGGATCGTCGGCGAGCCGCTCCAGCCGGACCAGCACCCCGCGGGCGTATCGGGTCAGGTCGGGGAGCCGGTCCCAGCCGGCCGCGGAGACGAAGCCGTCGCCGACGAGGTCGTCCAGCTGCCAGCCGATGTCGTCGCGGACCGCGGTCAGCGCGGGGGACGTCACGTCGGCCAGCCGCACCCGAGCGGTGCGAGCGTCAGTGAGCACCCTGAGCACCGTGGTCACGACCGACTCGGTCGCCGGGACAAGGTCGGCCCGCACCGCCTGGCGCAGCCGGGCGAAGTCGCCGCCGTCCCAGGCCACCCCGCCGTGCTGGCGTACCAGATGGGCGGCGGCCGTGTCGGCGCAGTCCTCCAGCAGCGCCGGAACACTCGGGTAGGGCTGGTGGCCGAGGGCGAGCTTGGCGGTGTTGTCGAGGCCACGTACCACGGGCGCGAGCGGTGAGGCCGTCGTGAGCCGCAGCAGCCGGACGGTGCCGCGCAGCATGGTCGCGTCGCGAACGGCCTCCGACTCGACGACGCGTACAGCGACGTCGGCCACCTCGTCGACGAGGGTGGGGTAGCCGGTGACCGTGTGTGCGGCCCGCGTCGTGGTCACCATGCGGGGCAGCGGCTCGGCCAGGTCCCAACTGGTCATGCCGGTGCGCTCCAGACCACTCGACGCCTCGGTCAGCGTCTCACGCAGCCGCTGGCGCAGCTGGTGTTGGAGCACCTCGAGGTCCTTGCCCACAGCAACCTCGCGCCCGTGCTCGTCGACCACCCGGAACGTGAGCCGCAGGTGCTCCGGCAGCCGGTCCGGCGTCCAGGCGTCGGCCGGCACCAGCACGCCGGTGCTGCGCCGCACCTCGTTGCCGAGGGCGGCGAGCAACCCCCCGTCGGCCGAGACAGGGTCGAGGCACCGGACCAGCCGCGCGGCGTGGTCGGGTGCCGGGACCAGCTGGCGCCGCAGCGCCTTGGGCAGCGAGCGGAGCAGCGCAGTGACCAGATCGACTCGCAGCCCGGGCACCTGCCAGGCGAAGTCGGCGGCCTTGAGGTGGTGCAGCAGTCGTAGCGGCACGTCGACGGTGACTCCGTCGCGGGCCTCGCCCGGGTCGAAGGCGTACGACAGCGGCAGCACGCTGTCGCCGACCGTCCACGAGTCGGGGTAGTCGGCGCTGTCGACCACGCCTGCTCCGTCTCGCACCAGCAGGTCTCGGTCGAATGCCAGCAGGTCCGGTCGGGTCCTGCGTTCCTGTTTCCACCAGGTGTCGAAGTGGCGCCCGGAGACCACCCGCGCCGGGATGCGCTCGGAGTAGAACGCGACCAGGGCCTCCTCGTCGACGACGATGTCGCGCCGGCGGGTGCGTTCCTCGAGGCCCTCGACCTCAGCCAGCAGGGCCCTGTTGTCGCGAAAGAAGTGATGCCGGGTGTCCCAGTCGCCCTCGACCAGCGCGTGCCGGATGAACAGGTCGCGGGCCGTTACGGGATCGACCTGGCTCAGCGGCACCCGCCGGCCGGTGACGATCGGAATGCCGTAGAGCGTGACCGTCTCCAGGGCGACCGCGGCGGACCGTTTGCGTTCCCAGTGCGGCTCGGCATATGTGCGCTTGACCAGATGGCCCGCCAGCGGCTCGATCCACGCCGGGTCGATGCGGGCCACCTGGCGCCCCCACAGTCGTGACGTCTCGACCAGCTCGCCGGCCATCACCCAGTCCGGGCGGGCCTTGACGAGCCCGGAGCCGGGAAAGATCGCGAACCGGGCGCCGCGCGCCCCGAGGTAGTCCCGGGACTCGCGCTGTCGCAGCCCGACGTGCGAGAGCAGTCCGGCCAGCAGCGCCTGGTGCACCCGGTCGGGGTCATCGGGGCTGCTCGACAAGGGCACGTCGAGCTCGCCGAGGACCCGGCGCAGCTGCGCGACCAGGTCCTGCCACTCGCGCACCCGCAGGTAGTGCAGGAACTCGTCGCGGCACATCCGCCGGAACCGGCTCGAGCTCAATGCCCGCTGCTGCGTACGCAGGTGCTGCCACAGCGCGAGATAAGTCATCAGGTCCGACGTGGGGTCCTGGAAGCGCCGGTGCGCGGCGTCCGCGGCCTGCTCCTTGTCGGCGGGGCGCTCGCGTGGGTCCTGGATCGCCAGCGCCGCGGCGATCACGACCACCTCGCGTACGCAGCCCAGCGCCTCGGCGGCCAGCACCATCCGGCCCAGCCGCGGGTCCAGCGGCAGTCGTGCCAACCGGCGGCCCACCGCGGTCAGCCGCCTGCCAGCATCCTGCTGGGAAGGGTCGAGCGCGCCCAGCTCCTCGAGCAGCTGGACGCCGTCGCGGACGCTGCGGGCGTCCGGCGGGTCCACGAACCCGAAGTCGGCGACTGGCCCGAGTCCGAGCGCGGCCATCTGGAGCACCACCGAGGCAAGGTGGGTACGCAGGATCTCCGGATCGGTGAACCGCGGCCGTGACTCGAAGTCGTCCTCGGCGTACAGCCGGATGCAGACGCCGTCCGCGGTTCGCCCGCACCGACCGGCACGCTGGTTGGCCGAGGCCTGCGACACCGCCTCGATCGGCAGCCGCTGCACCTTGAGCCGCTGGCTGTACCGCGAGATCCGTGCCGTACCGGTGTCGACGACGTACCGGATGCCCGGCACGGTCAGCGACGTCTCGGCGACGTTGGTCGCCAGCACCACCCGGCGGCCGGTGTGGGGGGCGAAGACCCGGTGCTGCTCGGCGGCCGACAGCCGGCCGTAGAGCGGCACGATCTCGACCGGGCCGCTTCGCCCCCGATGGCCCGCCGACAGGTGCTCGCCCAACCCGTCGGCGGCGTCGCGGATCTCTCGCTCGCCGGACAGGAAGACCAGCACGTCGCCGGGACCGTCGGCACCGAGCTCGTCGACGGCATCGCACAGGGCCTGCACGGAGTCGGTGTCCTCACTCGGCGGGCGGTAACGCACCTCGACGGGGTAGGTCCGGCCCGACACCTCCAGCACCGGGGCGCCATCGAAATGCTGGGCGAACCGGTCGGGGTCGATGGTCGCCGAGGTGATGACCAGCTTGAGGTCCGGGCGGCGCGGCAGCAGCCCGCGCAGGTAGCCGAGCAGGAAGTCGATGCTGAGGCTGCGTTCGTGCGCCTCGTCGATGACGATCGCGTCGTAGCGGCGCAGCATCGGGTCGCGCTGGATCTCGGCGACCAGGATGCCGTCGGTCATCAGCTTGACCAGGCTGTCGGCGCCGACCTGGTCGGTGAACCGCACCGCGTAGCCGACGACACCGCCGAGCTCGGTGTGCAGCTCCTCGGCGAGCCGCTCGGCGACGCTGCGGGCGGCGATCCGACGGGGCTGGGTGTGACCGATGAAGCCGCGCCGGCCGTAACCGAGCTCAAGCAGCATCTTGGGCAGCTGAGTGGTCTTGCCCGAGCCGGTCTCGCCGGCCAGCACCACCACCTGGTGCTCGCGCAGGGCGGTGAGGATGTCGTCGTGGGCCTGGCTGATCGGCAGCTCGCCGGGATAGTCCAGATGTGGCTGCACCGCCCGGCGGCGCTGCATCGTCGCCTCGGCGCCGGCCATCTCGGCGTCCACCTGCGCCAGCAGCTGGGCACGCCTGTCGGCATCTTTCGCGCGGCGTACGCCCTCGAGGCGGCGCCCGATGCGGTGGGCATCGGTGAGCAGCAGGTCGTCGAGGCGTGCGTGCAGATCGGCCAGCTGAGGCGGGATAGACATCGGCAGCCCAGGATAGGCGGCCCGCGCCGGTGACCCGCCGCCACGTAAACGTGGCGCAGCGTCCAGCACGCGGCCACCGGCGCGCGGGGTGGCCAACCGCCGCAGAAGCGTGTGCAATGGCCTGACCTGTGCCGCCCGAGGGCACCGCGTCGGCTTGGAGTCGCTATGCGCCGTTGGCCCGTCGTCCTCACCGCTGTCGCCGGCCTGGTGGCGGCGGCTGTCTCAGCCGGCGCTGCGCCCGTTCCCACCGCGGCGCCCGCGCCGGTGGCGGCGGTGGCGCCGGCGGGTTTCACTGACACCATCGTGACCTCGCTGGCCAATCCCACCGGGATGGCGTGGACGCCGGACGGACGCATGCTCGTCACCCAGGACAGCGGCCAGCTGCGGGTTTTGCGCGACGGCGTCCTGCTCGCGAAGCCCGCGCTGGACCTGACCTCGCGGATCTGCCCGCAGGGTGAGCGGGGCCTGCTGAGCGTCGTGGTCGACCCCAACTTCGCCACCAACAGCTTCGTCTACTTCTTCTGGACGCACAACGCGCACGGCTACTGCGGGCAGAACGGACCGGACGCACCCGAGAACCGGGTGACGCGGGCGGTCCTCGGCGACGACAACACGATCGCGCCCAGCAGCGAACGGGTGTTGGTGGACCACATATCAGCCCAGCGGTTCAACCACAACGGTGGCGACCTGCACTTCGGCGCCGACCAGCGGCTCTACATCAGTGTGGGCGACGGCGGCTGCGTGATCGACGATGACACCCGCTGCGGCCCCCTCAACACCAACAGCCGACGGCTCGACATCCCGCACGGCAAGATCTTGCGCGTCACCCGAGACGGCGGCGTGCCCGCCACGAATCCGTACGTCGGCGCCGTCGGGGCCCGGCGCTGCACGCTGCCGTCCGGTGTCCAGCCCGGCACCGGTCCCTGTACGGAGACCTTCGCCTCGGGCCTGCGCAACCCCTTTCGCTTCGCCCAGCTGCCGGGAACCGACCAGTTCTTCGTCAACGACGTGGGCCAGGACGACTGGGAGGAGATCGACAGCCTGGTCAAGGGGGCCGACTACGGCTGGAACGTCCGCGAAGGGCCGTGCGTGACCGGCTCCACCACCAGCTGCGGGCCGACCGGCTACGACAGCCCCGACCACGCCTACAGCCATGACGCCACTGGATGCGGGTCGATCACTGGCGGGGCGTTCGTGCCCGACGGTGTGTGGCCGGCGCCGTACGGCGGCAGCTACCTGTTCGCTGACTACGTGTGCGGCAAGATCTTCCGCCTGGTGCCCGCTGCCGGTGGGGGCTACACCCAGGAAGAGTTCATGAGCCAGGTGAGCGTCCCGGTGCACCTCGCCTTCGGTCCCTACCGCGACACCCAGGCGCTGTACTACCTCGACTACGGCGGCGGCGCCGTCCACCGGGTGTCCTACAGCAGCACCAACAGCCCGCCTGTCGCGAGCTTCTGGCACCGTCCGGACGGACTCACCGTCACGTTGGACGGCTCAGCCAGCTATGACCCCGACTCCGGTGACGCGGTGACGTCGTGGCGGTGGAACTTCGGCGACGGGACGTCCACGAGGAGCACGACCCCGCGGGTCATCCACGCTTACCCCGCCGCTCAGACCTACCGCGCGACACTGCGGGTCGTCGACCGTTCCGGGGCCGTGTCGGCTCCGGTCAGCATGGACGTCTACGCCGGCGAGCACGCCCCCACGGTCGCGATCACGGCGCCGGATCCGACGGCGCGATTCTCCGTGGGGGAGTCGGTCACGGTGAGAGCGAGTGCCAGCGACGCCGAGGACGGACTACTGGCGCCCGGAGCCGTCACCTGGACGGTCCAGCTGCGGCACGGTGGTCACAACCACCCGTACGCCGGGCCGCAGGGCGGGTCGTCGCTGGCGCTCAGCTACCCCGCGCCCGAAGACCTGGCCTCCACCGACAACAGCTACCTGGTGGCGACGGCAGTGGCCACTGACTCGCGCGGCCTCACCTCCCGCGCGGTCCAGAAGTTGCTGCCGCGCAAGGTGGCGCTGAGCTTTGCGACCTCGCCGGCCGGCGGTCAGGTGCTGGTCAACGACGTCTCCCGCCTGACGCCGGTGAGTCTGGTCTCGTGGGCCGAGTACGTCGTGCGGGTCAAGGCGCCAGACCAGTCGATCGGCGGTGTGCCGTACACGTTCGCCTCCTGGTCCGACGGCGGCGCCCGGCTGCACTCCATCGTCACCCCACGGACCGCCGCTACCTACACCGCGCGGTTCACCCGCCAGTGAGCCCGGCCCCGGAGTCGGTGTGGGACTACCCGCGGCCGCCGCGCGCGGAGCCCTCGGCGGACACCGTCGAGATCGTCCTCGGCGGTCGGGTTGTCGCCCGGTCCGCCCGTACCGTCCGCGTCCTCGAGACCAGTCACCCTCCCACCTACTATGTCCCGGCGGCGGACTTCGACGAGGGGGTGCTGCAGCCCGTGACGGGCTCGTCGTGGTGCGAGTGGAAGGGCCTGGCCAGCTATTGCGACCTGGTCAGCGGAGCGGTACACGCCGACCGCGCGGGGTGGACCTATCCGCGGCCGTCCGCAGACTTCGCCGTTCTGCTCGACACGGTGGCGGTCTACCCCGGCCGCGTCGAGCGGTGCACCGTCAACGGGGAGGTCGTCCGGGCGCAGGCGGGCGGCTTCTACGGCGGGTGGATCACCGACCGGGTGGTCGGGCCCTTCAAGGGTGAGCCGGGGACTGCCGGCTGGTGAGCCCGGTCAGCCGCGGGGACGTTGAGTGCCAACGGACTGCTCAGGAGCGGAATGTCATCAGGCAGCCGTGGCCGCTGCGCCAGGTGCGGCTGGTGATGGTCGGCTTCGGCAACTGGTACGTCACCTATGTGGCGTTCCGGAATCCGAAGAGCTTCGTGCCGTTCGTCCGCAACGGCCGGCGTCTGAGGACGGCACGGAGGGTCCGGGTCGCCCGCGAGGTGGCCGTCAGCAGCACGCCCGCCTAGCCGCGCCGCACGGAGCGAGCCGCATAAGGCACGACGAATGGCGATTACTCAACACATGTGTATAATTACACAGAGTAATCAAAACCGGCCGTCGAGCGGCACCGCGACCCCTGGAACGGAGCCGAAACCCGGTCGGGACGGTCTGGTGCGCGAGGTCTGTTCCAAGATCGCGCCAATCCCATCGCTCTCGGGTGACGAAGCAATCACATGACGTGGCCTC
>JACCVL010000027.1 GCA_013698185.1 Nocardioidaceae bacterium | reverse complement strand
GCGCAGCCCCGCGGCCACCTGCTCGGTCTTGGCGGCGGCGCCCTCTGCCGCGGCGACGGCAGCCTCTAGCGTGGTGAGCCGGGTCACGTCGGCAGCCAACCGAAGCTCACGCTCCACCGCCCGCTCGGTGCCGGCGCGCGCGGCCTCCAGGGCCGCCTGGCAGCGCTGCAGCTCTGCGAGCCCGGCCCCGGTCAGGTCGCCAGAGACCTCTGCCACCACATCCGGCAGGAGCTCGGCGACGTCGGCGAGCGAAGCCGCCGTCTGGACCTGTGCCGCCTCGTTCTGGGCCGTCGCGTCGGCCAGTGGCTCGAGGTGTGCCATCACCTCGCGGGCTCGCTCGGCTGACCGCAGTGTCGCGGCCAGCTCGTCAGCCTCGGCCCGGGTGGCGTCGACGTCGGCGAGCCGCTGCAGAGCCAGCTCGCCACTGCGGCGAGCCGCAGCGAGCTCGACGCCGGCCCGATGGTGGCGGCGGGCGACCTCGAGGACGTCGCCGGACTGTCCAACGAGAACCGACAGGTCGTCGCGGCGCCGCCGGGTGCCATCGGCGACGAGGGCGGCCCAGGTCGGCCAGTCGGTGGGGTCCGCGGGCACCGGCTCGGTCAGGTGCGCCGCTCCGTGCAGCTGGTCAGCGGCCGAGCAGGCGGCTCTGCCGGCCGCCTCGGCAGCGGCCCGGGCACGGCTGCGGCGTTCGGCCAGCCAGCGCTCGACGTCACCGAAGCGCTGCGTCCCGAACAGTCGCTCCAGGAGCGTGCGACGCTCGTCGGCGCCCGCGCGCAAGAAGTCCTGGAACTGCCCCTGCGGCAGCATCGCCACCTGAGTGAACTGCCCGACGGTCATGCCCAGCAGCCCGTCCAGCAGCAGCTGAGCCTCGTCGATCCGGGTCGTCAGCGTCTCCCAGCCACCGCCCGCGCGCTCCTGCAGCAGCACCCGGGCGTGCTGGGTGACCGAACCGCTGCGGGCGCGACTGCTCGGCCGGAGCCATCGCGGTGACCTGGTCACGAGCAGGCGTCGTCCGCCGAGCGTGACGTCGATGCGCACCTCGGGCGCGAGGCTGGGGTCGGCGTGGTCGCTGCGCAGCCGATCGGCGTGTTGCCGGGCGCCGGGCACCTGACCGAACAGGCCGAAACAGATCGCGTCGAGCACACTGGTCTTGCCCGCGCCGGTGGGGCCGGTCAACAAGAACAGACCATGCTCGGACAGCGTGTCGACGTCGACGTCGACTGTGCCCGCGAACGGGCCGAACGCCGTGACCCGCAAGGTGTGCACCCTCATGAGGCGAGCACCTCGGGGGCGCCGGTGCCACGGCGGCGGTCTGCCCCGCCCTCGCCGGGGAGGGCCTCCAGCACCCGGGCGCCGGTGCACGCATCGCACGCGGCGTCGAGCAGGGCCAGCTCGTCAGGGCCGGCCGGCTCGTCGCGGACGACCTCGACGAAGTCGCGGATGATGTCGCGGTCGCTGCGACCGCGCAGGCGGTCGGCCCACTGGGTGGTCGCCGCCGCCCGCCCCTCGGGGGCGAAATCGAGCAGCAAGGCGTACGGGAAGCGGGTGCGCAACCGCTCCATCGCAGCACGGGGGCGAAGCGTGTCGGTGAGGGTCACCTGCAGCCAGTGGTCCTCGTGGCGGGTGTGTGCGGGGCTGGCGAGCAGCTCCTCGAGGGTGCCGCGGACGCGCGCCAGGCGGCGCGGGACCGGCGCTGCCACGAAGTCGACCCGCTCGACGCCGTCCTTGCCGAGCTCGACGAGCCAACAGCCCTTGGTGTGGTTTGCCTCGGAGAACGAGTACGGCAGCGGTGACCCGCTGTAGCGGACGGTGTCGCTAATGCGCTGGCGACCGTGCAGGTGGCCCAGCGCGACGTAGTCAGCACCGGTGAAGACGTCGGCGGACACCTGGGACACCCCGCCGACGGTGATGTCACGCTCGCTGTCGCTGGGCTGGCCACCGGTAACCCAGGTGTGGGCCAGCACGATCGTACGAGCGCCCCCGCCGGGGCCGTCGCGGTGCGCGGTGACCCGGCGCATGGCCTCGCGGGCGACCGCCTCGTGCGAGCGATCGGGCAGTCCCCACGGCTCCCGCAGCACGTCGGGCTCGAGGTAGGGCAGCCCGTACACCGCGACCGGGCCGTGATCGTCCTCGACCCACACCGGGCGGTCGACGCGAGCCGGGTCGGTGAGCAGGTGGATGCCAGCGGCGCAGATGAGGTCCGCCGCGAAACCCAGCCGACGCGCCGAGTCGTGGTTGCCGGCGGTCAGCACCACCGGGACGCCGAGGCCGGCAAGCCGGCGCAGCGCGTCGTCGGCGACCGCAACCGCGTCGACCGACGGCAGCGCCCGGTCGTACACGTCGCCGGCCACGACCACCAGGTCGACCCGATCGGAGCGCACCGTCTCGACCAGGTGGTCGACGAACGCGGCCTGGTGCCCCAGGAGCCCCTCGCGGTGGAAGGACCGGCCCAGGTGCCAGTCGGAGGTGTGCAGGATGCGCATGACACAGACGCTAGGCGGCGGCACCGACAACGCCTGGGAGCCCGCGCCGTAGTCAGCCGGTGATGCGGTCGGGGTTGGCGTGCAGCACCATCCGGTCGCCGCGTACCCAGCCGGCGACGGTCAGACCGAAGTCCCGCGCCAGCTCCACCGCCAGGCTCGATGGTGCGCCGACCGCGACGACCGCGACCACCCCCGCGAGCACCGCCTTCTGCACGATCTCGTACCCGATCCGCCCGCTCACCGCCAGCACCAGTCCCTCCGCCGAGGCGCCGGCGAGCAGCTGGTGCCCGATCACCTTGTCGGTGGCGTTGTGCCGGCCGATGTCCTCGCGGACCACGACGGCCGTCCCGTCGGCGCTGAACAGGCCGGCGCCGTGCAGCCCGCCGGTACGGCTGAAGATGTGCTGCTGCTCACGCAGCCGGTCCGGCAAGGTGGCGACCACGTCGCGGTCCAGCTGCGGGTGGTCCGGCAGCCGCCGCCCGCCGAGCGCCGCGACCGCGTCGAGACTCTCGCGGCCGCAGACCCCGCACGCGCCGGACATGGTCGTCGACCGGACCGCGGGGGTCACCGGGGGCGGGTCGGTCAGCATCAGCGTGACCACGTTGAACTCCTGGTCGGGCGCCAGCGTGGTGTCGGTGCAGTACGCCACCGACACCAGCGGGCGTGACCCGACGACCAGGCCTTCGCCGTGGGCAAGACCGGCCGCCAGCTCGAAGTCGTGGCCGGGCGTGCGCATCGTGACGACGAAGTGCTGCGGAGGGTGACCGGGCCAGGCCAGCCGGAGCTCGAGGGGCTCCTCGGTGGCCAGCCTGTCCTCGTGCTCGGTGCGGCTGTCGCCGCGCCACTCCACCACGCGTGCCCGTGTGGTCGGCCCGGGCCGGCGGTCGGTGCGCACGGCACTCAGCCTAGGCGGCGCGCCGGTGGTGTGCCCCTAGGGTGAGCACCGTGCGGGCGCCGGGACTGGTGGTGTGGGACTGCGACGGGGTGCTGGTAGACACTGAGCGACTGGTGACCCGGCTGGAGGCGGAATGGATCTCCGCGCTCGGCTGGCCGCTCGGCCAGCACGAGGTCGTGGAGCGCTTCATGGGCCGCTCGGAGCCCGTGATGGTCGCCGAGATCGAGCGCCAGCTCGGGCGCCGGCTGCCGGCTGGCTGGTACGGCGACCTCCGCGAGGCCTCCTACGAGCTGTTCCGGGCCGAGCTGACTGCCATCGAGGGCGTCGTTGACGTGCTCGACGCGCTGGAGGCCGCCGACGTCGCCATGTGCGTCGCCTCGTCCAGCGGGCACGACCGCCTGCGCCTGGTGCTCGGCCTGACGGACCTCACGGACCGTTTTCGCGGCCGCGTCCACTCCGTCCAGGACGTGGCGCGGGGCAAGCCACACCCGGACCTGTTCCTGCACGCGGCCGGACGGTCCGGTGTCGACCCGGCCGACTGCGTCGTCATCGAGGACAGCGAGCCGGGTGTACGCGGGGGAGTGGCGGCCGGGATGCGGGTCCTCGGCTTCGGCGGTGGGCTGGCCCCGACCGAGGCGTTGCGGGCGGCAGGTGCGGAGATCTTCGAGCAGATGAGCGAGCTCCCAGGGCTGCTGCTCGACGTCCGGCGGGCCGACTCGACGGCTGCGACCATGGAGCGGTGATGCATCGGTGACACCCGTGGCGGCGTACCTGCTGATGGCGGCGGCAGCGGCGGGGGCGCTGTGGTCCGCCGTGCTCTTTGCCCGCGACAAGCGCGTGCACGATCCGCTGGTCTGGCTGCTCGCCGTGCTCGAGCTGGGCCTGCTCGCTCAGCTCGTCGGCGGCACGATTGCGTTGGTCGTCACCGACCGTGACGTCGACGCTGCGTTGTTCGTCGGGTACCTGCTGACCGCCGTGCTGGTGCTGCCGCTGGGCGTGGCCTGGGCCGCGTCGGAGAAGACTCGCTGGGGGATCGGGGTGCTGTTCATCGCCTGCGTCACGGTGGCAGCGCTCGCCGAGCGGCTGCTCCAGGTCTGGCAGGGCTGAGTCGTGGCGAACGCGAGCAACCAGGGCCCGGGCCGCGTCCTGGTGGCGGTCTACGGGGTGTTCGCGATCTCTGCCAGCGCCCGCTCGGCGGTGCAGGTGGCCACGGACTTCGCAACGGCGCCGTTCGCCTACACGCTGTCGGCGCTGGCCGCGGTGGTGTATCTCGTGGCGACGGTGTCCCTGGCCCGCGGGACCCCCACGGCCCGACGCGTCGCCGCGGCGGCGGTGGGGCTCGAGCTCGTCGGTGTGCTCGGCGTCGGGACCCTCACCATGCTGGACCCGGCACTGTTTCCCGACCAGACCGTGTGGTCGGGCTACGGTGCCGGCTACGGCTACGTGCCGCTGGTGCTGCCGGTGGTCGGGCTCGCGTGGCTGTGGCATACGCGGCCCCGTACGGCGGGAACCGGCACCGGGCGTGGCGCGTCAGATCATCCAGCGGGGCCGACCGGCCACGACGGTTGAGGAGACGACATGAGCGGGCTGACCAGGCACCGTGGGCTGGGCGCTGTGGCCGTCCTGGCGGTCCTGCTGGCCGCCTGCGGAGACAGCGGTACGAGCGCACAGACCGACGCAGGCGGTGACACGAGCAGCTCAGCTGCCGACGCCGACCGCGCCGGGACGCGTGACACCAACGACGACGATGCCCCGGACCAGTCCCAGACCGAGGTCCGGGGCACCGACGGTACGGGGCGGTGCCCCGCCGGGGTCACCGCCGACACGCTCGGCCAGCCCAGTGTGGTCGGCAGTGCCGACGTCGACGGCGACGGCCGGCCCGACGAGGTGTCGTTGGGCACCGTGCCCGGTGGGGGACAGGCCTGCGGGACCGCGGTGCTCGTGACCACCGCCGAGGGCACGTTCGCTGCTCCCGTACAGCTGGCGGTCGTCGACAGCCCGCTCGGTACGCCGGTGTTCGCCCAGCTCGACGGGGCCGCCGGTCAGGAGATCGTGGTCACGACCTCGTGGAGCCCGCGCGGGGGTGGCGAGCTCGGCATGTTCTCGTGGGTCGACGGTCGGCTGGTGCAGGTGCAGCAGGGCGGCAAGCCGTGGTCGCTGTTCGCCACCATCGACGACGGCGGCGGGACGCCCCGCCTGCTCAGCTGCACCAACGGTGGCTTCGTCGACGTGGCCGCCTACCCCCCGGGTGCCGACACCGGCTCGTCGGTCACGGCGTACGTGCTGCGTGCCGGCGTCGTCCGTCCACAGGAGCGGACAACCACCACGACCGCCACGTACGCGCAGGTCAAGAGCGACTACCCGGCACTGCCGCGGTCCGGACTCGAGGTGTTTCCTGACTGCGGGTGACCGGCGGTCTGCACACCGAGATGGCACCCTGGTGTGGTGCCTGCTGCTGCCCAGCCCTCCCTGACCACACTCGCGCCGGCGGGTGGGGTGGCCGTACGTGCCGTCGTCCTGATGCTGCACGGGGGACAGGCGGACAGCTTCGAGCCGGTGCAGCGCCGCAACGGTTCGTGGTGGCGGATGGCGCTGCTGCAGCGCGAGCTCGCCGGGCCAGCCGGTGCCGCCGGGGTGGCAGTCGAGCTGCTGCGCTACGCCGCCCGCGGCTGGAACGCCGTGCCGGGAGGGGAGCCCGACCCCGTACGCGACGGTCGCTGGGCGTTGTCGCAGGTGGCTGAGCGCTATGGTGACGCGGTGCCGGTGGTGCTCGTCGGGCACTCGATGGGCGGGCGGGCGGTCTGCGCCCTGGCCGACGCGCCAGGCGTGTGCGGGGTGGTCGCGCTGGCTCCGTGGCTGACATCCAAGGATCCGGTCGACCCGGCTCGTGGCCAGCGGCTCGTCCTCGCGCACGGTCTGAACGACCGTTGGACCTCACCGCAGGCCAGCCTCGACTGGTCGGTGCGTGCTCGCGCCGCGTCGGCCCAGGTGGCCCGCTTCGAGCTGCCCGGGGTGGGCCACTTCATGTTCGCGCGGACCGGCCAGTGGAACGCCATCGTGCGCCGCGGGGCGCTGGGGTTACTCGGCCTGGAGCCGTTGCCGACCGTCGTCGAGGAGGCGTTCTCGCTCACCGGTGCCGCCGCTGGCGCCGAGGGAGGCCAGTTGCGCCAGCAGGTGACGACGGGCGAGCAGGGGCTGCGGCTGCCGGCCGGTGTCCTGTAGGCACCTTTCCTAGCCGGTACGCGACCCTGCCGGCAGTCGAGTGCTGCGATGATTCGGAGCAAACGTCACCCCAAGCAGGTTGGCGCAGCACGGCAGTCGTCGCCGAGATCTTGTTCAGCAGTAGTCAGACCAGACCTTGCGCTCGACGCCATCGACGGTGACCTCCCCGCCGTAGGGCAGAATCCACTGCGGTCGCGTGTGCCCGAACGGCACACCGACGCAGACGACCGCGTCGGCGTTGTAGTAGCCGACCACCTCGATCGCGACGTCGCGCTGCTTGGCGCGGTGGGCCGCGCGTTGCGATGCGGACGGCTGCTTCTCGAAGTTGGACGCCGGTGGGCGGGCGACGATCACCGCCTCAACCGCCGCGAGCAAGCCCCGCTCGCCGAGGGACCGGAGGATCCAGCCGAACTCCTGAGCCGGGATGATCTCTTCGCTCGTCTCGAGGATGAGCACCCCGCCGTCGAGCACCGTCGGGTCCGCCGGGAAGCGCCCCGCGGTGAGAATCCACTGGACGACCTCGATGCAGCCGCCCCAGGTCCGGCCGGTCACAGTGCGGGCCGGACCGGCCCAGCTCCACGGCTCGGTCGGCTCGCGGTCCCCGTACTCGGTGAGCGCTGCTGGGTCGGCCCACTCCTTGCCTATGTCCTCGGACTCGCCCGGGTCGGTGACCTCAAGCCGCTCGCCGGTCAGCAGTGCAGCTCGTAACGCTGCGCGGTGGCACGGGTCGACCGCTGGGCCGGGCCCAAGCTGCACCTGCGTCGAGCCGCCGTAGAACCCGGCGACGCCGTGTGTCCACAGCCATGACAAGAGGTTGGTGTTGTCGCTGTAGCCAAGGAACGGCTTGGGGTGCGCGCGCACCAGCTCGGGATCGAGATAAGGCACGACCGCAATCTGATCGTCACCCCCGATCGTCGCAAGGACGGCTCGGATCTCCGGGTCGGCGAAGGCCGCGTTGAGGTCAGCGGCACGGTCCAGCGCGTCGGCGCCGACCCGGCGGGTCGTCGGGTACTCGACAGGGACGAGGCCGGTGACCTCGGTGAGGCGCCGCATCGCTTGGTCGTGCACCGCCGGAGCGACACCGGGAGCCGCGAAGGACGGCGACACCACCGCCACCTTGTCGCCAGCACGAGCCTTCGGGGGATTCACGAGGTCTTGAATCATGCCCTCCTTCGAGCAGCCGAGGCCGACTTGTCAAAGGTATTCCTTCTTGCGCTCAACGGCGGATCCGGTAACGGCTGCCCGCAGGATCGCCGCCTGTTGGCCTGGAGTCAGGGCGGTAGTTGACATAATGTTGCTTATCGGCGCTTGATCCGGGCCACGGCTGCGGTGCCGGTGCGCAGGTTGGCCCGCACACCCGCCCGAGTGGTGCCAATTGGGCCACATGTCGCACTGAGATGCCCCGATTGGCGCCACTGGACGAGGTAGTGGTGAGGTGTGCGAGCAGCACATCGCCGATCATGGTGCGGTGAGCGCATCCCCCACAACCTCTGCACGGCCTCAGACCCTTCCCGCCGACCACGACCCACCCTGGCTGGGCGTGGTCGCTGTGCCGGCGATGCTGGCGATCGGCGCGCTGGTCGCGCTCCAGACGCAGATCAACGGCGAGCTGGCCGTCGAGCTCGGT
>JACCVL010000024.1 GCA_013698185.1 Nocardioidaceae bacterium | reverse complement strand
CATACTCGCCGAACATGCGAGGAATCATCTTGGCCGGCGGCACCGGCTCACGGCTGCACCCGATCACCCTCGGCGTGAGCAAACAGCTGATGCCGGTCTACGACAAGCCGATGATCTACTACCCGCTGTCGACGCTGCTGCTCGCCGGCATCCGCGACATCCTCGTCATCACCACCCCGCACGAGGCCGAGTCGTTCGAGCGGCTGCTGGGCGACGGCAGCAAGTTCGGGGTGTCGTTCAGCTATGCCCGGCAGCCCGAGCCCAAGGGGCTGGCGCAGGCGTTCGTGATCGGCGACGAGTTCATCGGCGCGGAGCGCTGCGCGCTGGTGCTCGGCGACAACATCTTCTACGGCCAGGGACTCGGTCTGCAGCTGGAGCGCTTCGCCAACCTCGACGGCGCGGCGATCTTCGCCTACTGGGTGACCGACCCGCAGGCGTACGGGGTGGTGGACTTCGACGAGTCGGGGCGTGCGCTGTCGCTGCAGGAGAAGCCGGAGCGTCCGCGCAGCAACTACGCCGTGCCCGGGCTGTACTTCTACGACAACGACGTCCGCGAGATCGTCCGGGACCTGAAGCCGTCGGCACGGGGGGAGTACGAGATCACCGACGTCAACCAGGTCTACCTCGAGCGAGGTGACCTGCAGGTGCAGGTGCTCGCCCGCGGCACCGCCTGGCTCGACACCGGCACCTTCGAGTCCCTCAACGATGCCAGCAACTTCATCCGCACGGTCGAGAGCCGGCAGGGGTTGCGCATCGGGTCACCGGAGGAGGTGGCGTGGCGCCAAGGGTTCCTCAGCGACGACGAGCTACGCGAACGGGCCGAGGCGATGCTCAAGAGCGGCTACGGCAACTACCTGCTCGGCCTGCTCGAGCGGCGCAGCCTGCCGGCGATCCGTGCCCGGCCGTCGCGGGCACCCAGGGCCTAGCTGTGCCCGGCCGTCAGGCTGGTGACGCCTGCGGTGGGCCCACTCGACCTGCACAATCGTGCGCATGACGGTAACGGAACCTGCGATCTGCGCGGTGCCGGCCAACGAGGCAAGCTGGGAGGACCTGCGGGCCATCTTCGGCACGCGCGGCCAGGCGTCCAGCTGCCAGTGCCAGCGGTACAAGCTGTGGCCGCGGGAGTCCTTTGCCTCGTTTCCCGTCGAGGAACGTGCCGACCGGCTGCGCCAGCAGACCGACTGCGGCCACCCTGAATCGGACAGGACCAGCGGTCTCGTCGCCTACCTCGACGGCGAGGCCGTCGGCTGGTGCGCGGTCGAGCCGCGCACCGCCTACGCGGGCATGCTGCGCAACAACCGCGTCCCCTGGGTGGGTCGAGCGGAGGACAAGACCGACGACAGCGTCTGGGCGGTGACCTGCCTCTTCACCAGGGTGGGCTTTCGGCAGCGCGGGATCAGCCGGGCATCGCGCGCGCCGCGGTGGACTTCGCCGGCGAGCGCGGCGCCCGCGCCATCGAGGGCTACCCCATCACCACCAAGAAGGTGATCCTGGAGGAGCTCCACGTCGGTACCGAAGGCGTGTTCGCCGACGCCGGCTTCACCGAGGTCAGCCGTCCGACACCGCGACGGGTCGTGATGCGGGTCGACTTCTGATGCCCGTCGCATCAGCAGCACCCGGCCCGGAGCGTCGCGCTGTCGCCAACCTCGTGGCCGAGCACAGCTAGCGCGTGAGCCGGGCCCGGTCCTTGAGTGGCTCCCACCAGCCGCGGTGCCCGGCGTACCAGGTCACGGTCTCGGCCAGACCCTGCTCGAAGTCGATGCGCGGGGCATACCCGAGCTCGGCGGCGATCTTGTCGATGGACACCGAGTAGCGCAGGTCGTGGCCGAGCCGGTCCTCGACGTGCTCGACACTGTCCCACCCTGCCCCGCACGCGGCCAGCAGCCGCCCGGTGAGCTCGCGGTTGGTGAGCTCGGTGCCGCCACCGATGTTGTAGACCTCGCCGGGCCGTCCCTTCGCGAGCACCAGGTGGATCGCGCGGCAGTGGTCGTCGACGTGCAGCCAGTCGCGCACGTTGGCGCCCTCGCCGTACAGCGGGACGGTGCCGCCGTCGAGCAGGTTGGTGACGAACAGCGGGATGACCTTCTCGGGGAACTGGTACGGGCCGTAGTTGTTGGAGCAGCGGGTCACGCAGACCGGCAGCGCGTGGGTGCGGAAGTACGACCGGGCGATCAGGTCGCTCGAGGCCTTGGAGGCCGAGTACGGCGAGTTCGGCTCCAGCGGCTGCTCCTCGTCCCAGCTGCCGTCCGCGATCGAGCCGTAGACCTCGTCGGTGGACACGTGCACGAAGGCGTCGATGCCGTGCCGGAGCGCGGAGTCCAGCAGCGTCTGGGTGCCGACGACGTTGGTCATCACGAAGTCGGCGGCGCCGAGGATGGACCGGTCGACGTGGCTCTCGGCGGCGAAGTGCACAACGGCGTCCGCCGTGGCCATCAGCTCGTCGACGAGCACCCGGTCGAGGATGTCGCCCTCGACGAAGCGCAGCCGCTCGTCGTCGCGTACCGGAGCGAGGTTGTCCAGGCTGCCGGCGTAGGTCAGCTTGTCGAGCACCGTGACCTGGTCGGGGGCGGTGAGCCCCCACGCGTCGTCGAGCAGGGTGCGGACGTAGTGGCTGCCGATGAAGCCGGCGCCACCGGTGACGAGCAGCCGCATGCTCAGCTGCTCGCCGGTGCGGCCGTGGACCCCGGCTTGACCGCGGCCAGCAGCACCGAGGAGCCGAACGGGATGTCGCGGCGTCGCAGCACCCGCTGGTCCAGTGCACTGAGGCCCATCAGGACCTTGTCCATGGCCGGCGAGACCGGCGTCAGCCGCTGCTCGGCACCGGTCCCCAACTGCTGGCGGCGGCTCTTGATACGGCGCACGACGCGCTCCGCGACGAAGAACGGGAACACTCCGCCGAAGGCGTACGTCGAGCGCAGCACCCTCAGCCCGGTGCCCTGCACCACACTCACCAGCCGGTCCTCGGTGTAGCGGCGGTGGTGGCCGGCCCGCACGTCGTGGTCGGACCAGGCCCACTGGTAGGCCGGCACCGACAGCAGCAGCCGGCCCCCTGGGGCAAGCACCCGGGTGAGCTCGTCGATGGCCTGCTTCTCCGGCTCGCAGTGCTCCAGGACGTCGAAGGCGCCGACCACGTCGAAGGTCGCGTCGGGAAAGGGCAGCGCGAGCGCTGAGGCGCAGACCCCCTCACCGGGCTGCAGGCCGCGGGGGTCGACGTCGATCGTGACCCGCTGGTGGTCGCCCTGCATCCAGGCCACGCTCGGCCCGTCGGCACTGCCGACGTCGAGCAGCCGCTCGGGGCGGCCCAGGAACTCACCGAGGGCCGCATGCAGCAGCTGGGTACGCGCGCGGTACCACCAGTAATCGGGTTGCTTGAGCGAGCCGGACCCGCTCACCGTCGTCGTCATCGCACGCCGCCTCGCTCAGTGGGATTCCGCCGCGTCGAGCGCGCGGAGGAAGGTGTCGATGACGCGCTGGGCGTCATCGGGGGGCAGGTTGTTGTAGAACGGCAGCCGCAGCAGCCGCCCGCTGACGTCGTCGGTGACCGGGCACGGCGTCGACCTGGCAGAAAACCGCCGGCCCGCCTCGGAGCTGTGCAGCGGCACGTAGTGGAAGGTCGGCTGCACCCCCTCGGCGCGCATGCCCTGCAGGACGGCGTCGCGGGTCGCCTGGTCGCGGACCAGGACGTAGAACATGTGGTACGCGGCCTCGGCCCCGTCGGGCACCACCGGCAGCCGCAGGCCGAGCCGCTCGGCGTGCGGCTCCAGGGCCGTGGCGTAGGTCTCGAACAGCGCGCGGCGCTTGGCTTGGATCTGGGTGCGCTGCTCCAGCTGGGCCCAAAGGTAGGCCGCCAAGGTGTCGGACAGCCCGAACGACGAGCCGGTGTCCTTCCACGAGTACTTGTCCACCTGGCCGAGGTGGAAGGCCCGGCGGTTGGTGCCCTTGTCGTACAGCACCCGGGCGCGGT
>JACCVL010000014.1 GCA_013698185.1 Nocardioidaceae bacterium | reverse complement strand
GTGCAAACCCGGTCACCCAGGAGCCGCAGCTGCCCCCGATGGCACCACTCGGGGCAAGGGCGGGCGGGGGCGGGGCGGGGGCGGGGTGTCAGAGGCGGGCGCGTACGTGCAGCCCGACCGCCGGGTCGACCAGCACCTCCTGGGCGGCGGCCACGCCATCGGCCAGGAGCTCGGCGTCGACGGCAACCGACCGCTTGACCAGGCCGAGCGCTATCGGTCCCAGCTCGTGGTGGCGGGCCGAGGAGCCCACGCGCCCGACGGTACGCCCGTCGAGGAGCAGGTCGGCGCCAACCGCCGGCAACCGTTCGGCGGAGCCGTCGAGGTGCAGCAACGCGAGCCGCCGCGGTGGACGGCCGAGGGTATGCACTCGCGCGACGGTCTCCTGTCCCCGGTAGCAGCCCTTGTCCATGTGCACCGCCGTACCGATCCAGCCGACCTCGTTGGGGATTGTGCGATGGTCGGTGTCGATGCCGATGCGGGGACGGCCGGTGGCGATCCGCAGCGCCTCGTGCGCCCACGTGCCGGCGGGCGGCCCCCAGCGGTCGGGCAACTCGGGCAGCGTGGAGCGGGACAGGAAGGCCACGGTTCCACCGGGGGCGACGACCGCGACCTGGTCAGTGACCACGGCGAGCTCGACGCGCATCATGAAGCGCATCGAGGTGAGGAAGTCGACCAGGCCGGTCCCAGCGCCGGGCTCGGTGTGCACGGTCAGGGTCTCGCCGTCGTCCACGCCGGCGAAGTGGTGCTCGACGTGACCGTGCGGCGACAGGATGAGACCCTCGGTCCAGGTGCCGGCGGCCAGTCGTTCGACGTGCTGGGTGCTCATCACGTGCAGCAGGGTGAGCCGGTCCGGGCCGCTCATCGTCACGACGTCGCGGTGGCTGACGTCGACCCAGCCGTCACCGGACTCGAGGCGACGCTGCTCGGCGACCGGGTTGCCGTAGTGCCAGGCCACTCCTGCGTCGATGCCGTCGCCGTCGACCGCGCCGGGTAGATCGAGCAGCGGACTCATGAGGGGTGGGCGGCACAGTTGCTGCAGCGGCCGAAGACGGTGAGGTGCCCCATGTCGGTCTGGAACGCCTGGTCGGTGATGAGTTGTTCCGCGAACGTCCTGGCGATGGCAGTGGGCACCTCGGTCACCGTGCCGCAGTCACGGCACACGGTGTGGAAGTGGTCGGCCGAGCCGCCGAAGTGATACGTGGGCGCGCCGTGCCCGAGGTGGGTGTGCCGGACCAGGTCGAGCTTTTCGAGCAGGTCGAGGGTGCGGTAGACGGTGGAGGCGTTGACGCCGGTCGCTGTGCGCTGCACCTGTGCGAGCACCTGGTCGGGGGTGGCGTGGCCGAGCGTGCGAACGGCGTCCAGCACGAGCTCGCGCTGCGGGGTCAGGCGCAGGCCACGCGCGCGCAGGGTGGCCCGCCAGTCGGGGCCGGTACGACCGTCGCTCGTGCTCACCACAACGACTCAGTCTAGGCGCTGCTACTGGCGCACCAGGCGGCCCCACAGGTGCGACTGCAGCGGATGCCCCTCGGCGGCCATGTCGTACGCCCACAGCAGGTCACCGTCGACCAGCCCGTACAGACGGCGACCAGCGGTCACCTCCTTGGCCGACTGGGTCCGGGCGATCACATCGGTGGTGAGCTCGATCTTGGGGCCGTCCACGCTTCCGTACCAGACCTCGGCGAATCCGGTCGGGTGAGCGAGCACGAGTTCGCATTCGGCCGCCGGCCGCGGCCGCAGAAACCCCGTCTCGAGCGCGGCCGGGCGCAGCGTGTTGCCCTCGGCGTCGACCAGCCACGTACGGCTGAAGTAGTGCAGGAATGGCCGGCCGTCATGGGCGAAGGCGACCTCCTGACCGAAGGAGAACGTCTCGATGCTCGGGTAGTCACCGTGCCCTGAGCCCTGCCACTGGCCCACCAGCCAGGCGTACGGGACCAGGTCGGGATGCAGGTCGGTCGGGATCTCGAAGGGCATCGTCGGGCCGAGCCGCTCAGCTCTGGCCCTTGAACAGGTTGAGCAGCACGATCACAGACACCCAACCGATGGCCAGGCCGACCGCGACGAGCAGGGCGATGAGCGAAGCCTCGAGCATGGCCGCGATCCTAACGACCGGCGACCGGACGTACCTGCAGCAGGTCGCGTGCCTCGGCGGTGGTCATCGGCGGTCGCTGGGCGAGCTCGGCCAGCCGTGCCGCCCGCTCCACGAGCTCGGCGTTGTGTGTCACCAGACGACCGCGGGCATACGAGACGGTGTCCTCCATGCCCACCCGAAGGTGCCCGCCGGCGCTGAGCGCGGCCAGCGCGACCGGCAGCGTGGTGCGCCCGATGCCGGCCGCGCTCCACGAGGTGGTCTGCTCCGGCAGGGCGGCGACGGCCGCGACCAGGGCCGCGGTCGTACCCGGCATGCCGCCAGGCACGCCCATGACCAGATCGCAATGGACGCGGCCGCCGTACGGCAGCCCGTAGGTGTCGAGCAGCCGGTGCAGCGCGGCGACGTGGCCGAGGTCGAACAGCTCGAACTCCGGCACCACCTCGGCGGCCTGGCTGGCCTGGAAGAGCTCGACGACGAACGGCCACGGGTTGAGGAAGACGGCGTCACCGAAGTTGACCGTCCCCATCGTGAGCGAGCACGAGTCGGGCCGGGCCTCGAGCACCCGCAGCCGCTGGTCGAACGGGTCCTGCACCGAGCCGCCGGTCGACAGCTGCACGACCAGCTCGGTGCGTTGGCGGATCGCGGCGACGGTGTCGGTGAGCCTGGGGAGGTCGAGGGTGGGCTGGTGCTCGTCATCGCGGACGTGCAGGTGCACCATCGCGGCACCGGCCCGCTCGCAGCGCACGGCGGTCTCGACCAACTCGTCGGTGGTGGTGGGCAGGGCGGGTACGTCGGCCTTGGCCGACTCAGCACCGGTCGGGGCCACGGTGATGAGCGTGCGCGGCGGCGGAGGCGGTGCTGGGTTCATGCGCGGCAGCCTGCCAGACGCCGGCGCCTTGCCCCCGCGGCAGCGCCAGCGATCATGCATCGGCGTCGTCCGGGCCGCAGCAACGCATGATCGTGGCGTCCCGGGCGGTGGTAGGCCGGGCAGCGCGAGCCTGAGGCCGGCTCGTGCCAGACTCCGCCGCGTGCGAGCGGTGGTGCAGCGGGTGACGTCGGCCCGAGTACGGGTGGCGGGCGAGGTGGTGGGCGGCATCGACCGTCCCGGCCTGGTGGTCCTGCTCGGCATCACCCACGACGACACCGTGGCAGCCGCCGGTGAGCTGGCCCGCAAGATCTGGGGTCTGCGTATCCTGCGCGGCGAGCGATCCTGCTCCGACATCGGTGCGCCGCTGCTGGTCATCAGCCAGTTCACGCTCTACGGCGACACCCGCAAGGGCCGCCGGCCGTCCTGGGGGGCCGCCGCGCCCGCAGACCTGGCCGAACCGTTGTATGACACGTTCTGCACGAGCCTGGAGGATGCCGGCGCCACTGTCGCCCGCGGAGTGTTCGGCGCGCAGATGGCTGTCGAGCTCGTCAACGACGGCCCCGTCACCGTGCTCCTCGAACGCTGACCCCTGGCGATCCGGAACTTCTGCGCGCCACCGTTCGTCGGCTGGTTGGCCCTGCGCACCAGCAATCCAGCACAATGTCAGGGACCAGAGGAGTCCCATGACCGACGACAAGCCGCCGACCGGTTCGGCGACGGCTGCTCCGAGCGCGGCCCCGAAGCGCAGTGTCTTCCTACGGCACAAGTGGTGGACGGCGGCCGTGTCGGTGCTCTTGGTCCTGGCCATCGTGACCGGCGGCTGGCTGTACTACTTGAACGGCCTGATCGAACCGCAGAGCTTCGCCGGCCCGAGCCTGAGCCTGAGCGAGGAGTCGCGCCCCGCGGTCGCCGAGGACGAGGAGTCACTCAACATCTTGCTGGGTGGCGCGGACAACGGGGAGAACGACGGCGACAACGTGAGCACCGGGAAGGCGCTCGCGGCTCCGAAATGGGTCGAAGGCAAACTGCGCAGCGACACGATCATGGTCATGCACATCCCGGCCAGCCGGAAGCAGGCGTACCTGATCTCGATCCCACGCGACTCCTACGTGACGATCTACGACGAGACCGGCAAGGCCCAGGGCCAGGACAAGATCAACGCGGCGTTCTCCCGTTACGGTCCCGCCGGCTACGTCTCCACCATCGAACATCTCACCGACCTGCGCATGGACCACCTGGCGATCATCGACTGGACCGGGTTCAAGGACATCTCCACCGCGCTCGGCGGGGTGGAGGTGTTCATCCCCGAGGCGATCAACGACAAGAGCCAGGGGGTGCAGTGGGACCGTGGGTACGAGACGCTCGAAGGCAGCCGCGCGCTCGCCTATGTACGCACCCGCTACGGCCTGGAGAACGGCGACTTCGGCCGGATCGCGCGGCAGCAGAACTTCCTGCGGGCCATGATGGAGAAGATGCTCGACCAGGGCGCCTTCACCGACCCGATCACGTTCTCCAACATGCTCAAGGCGGTCATCAACAACCTCTACGTCGACGACGAGTTCACCCCGGGCGAGATCCGGAGCCTGGCGCTGTCGATGCGTGGCATCAAGAGCGAGGACGTCGCATTCGTCACCGCCCCGCTCGGTCGGTACGACGAGACCGCGGGGGGTGCGAGCATCGTCCGACTCGCCCAGCGGCAGTCGACGAACCTGTGGGCGGCCGTCCGGGCCGAGAAGCTGCGCAAGTACGTGCGCAAGTACGGCGACGAGTCCGGCCAGCTCGAGAACGCCAAAAAGGTCAACTGATCCCCGCCGCAGCGGCGCCGGCGACGTCCGTGCAGCGCCCGTGGGGGCGTTTCACCGTGACCGACCAGGGCGACGGCTTCCAGGTCAAGCGGCTGGAGGTGCGCCCGGGCACGCGGCTGTCGCTACAGGCGCACCGGCATCGCGGTGAGCACTGGTACGTCGCCGCCGGGGTGGCGACCGCCCAGGTCGGCGAGAACGAGTTCGAGCTGCCGCCGGGCAGCAGCATCGACATCGCCGTCGGCCAGCGGCACCGGCTGGCCAACCACGGTACCGTCGACGTGGTCGTCATCGAGGTGGGTCGCGGTGACTACCTCGGCGAGGACGACATCGAGCGTTTCGACGACGACTTCGGTCGCTGACGAGCGCGGCTCAGGACGCTTCGAGCGCCAGGCTGACCTCGGCCACGTCACCCGTCCGCGCTGCCACCGACCGGTCGGCGGGCACCGCCCGCGGTGCGAGCGCGCGTACGGTCCAGTCGCCTTCGGCAGCGAAGAAGCGGAACTGCCCGGTGGCCGAGGTCGGGACCTCGGCGGTGAACTCACCGGTGCGGTCGAGCAGCCGCACGTACGCCCCGCCGACCGGCTCGCCGGCAACCGTCACGACGCCCTGGATCACCGCCTGCCGGGTCAGGTCGACCCCATCCAGCGAGGGGCCGCCGACCTTGCCGCCGCACATCAGGCAGCACCCGGCTCGTCGCCCACAGCGACCGGCACGCCGACCAGCGAGCCGTACTCGGTCCACGAGCCGTCGTAGTTCTTGACGTTGGCCTGGTCGAGCAGCTCGTGCAGCACGAACCAGGTGTGCGCGCTGCGCTCGCCGATGCGGCAGTAGGCGATGGTGTCCTTGTCGAAGTCGACGCCGGCCTCGGCGTACAGCCGCTGCAGCTCGTCGTCGGAGCGGAAGGTGCCGTCCTCATTGGCCGCCTTGCTCCACGGCACGCTCGCCGCAGTCGGGATGTGGCCGCCGCGCTGCGCGGACTCCTGCGGCAGGTGCGCCGGGGCGAGCAGCCGCCCGGCGTACTCGTCGGGGCTGCGGACGTCGACCAGGTTCAGCGCGCCGATCGCCTCGACGACCTCGTCACGGAACGCCCGGATCGAGGTGTCGGGATCCTGGGCGGTGTAGCTGGTGGTGGCCCGCTCGGTCGCCTCGGCGGTGAGCTCGCGGCTCTCCAGCTCCCACTTCTTGCGGCCGCCGTCGACGAGCTTGACCGCGTCGTGGCCGTAGAGCTTGAAGTACCAGTACGCGTAGGCAGCGAACCAGTTGTTGTTGCCGCCGTAGAGCACGACGGTGTGGTCGTTGCCGATGCCACGGCTGCCGAGCAGCTGCTCGAACTGCGCCTTGTCGACGAAGTCGCGGCGTACGGGGTCCTGCAGGTCCTGCTTCCAGTCGAGCTTGACCGAGCCGGGGATGTGGCCCTTGTCGTAAGCACTGGTGTCTTCGTCGACCTCCACGAAGACCACGGTGTCGTCGTCGAGATGCTGCTCGACCCAGTCGGCGTCGACGAGTGTGGCGGAACGGCTCATGGTGATGGAACTCCCTGGTTGCCTGGGCGGTGGACGTGAACGTGCTGGGCGGACGGGTGCTCGCGCAGACTCAGCGAGCCGGACACAACGCCGAGCAGACCCGGCAGTTGTCGACTGCCCGGCGCTTGGTCAGCGGGGTGGCGGCGTGCACACCTGGTCCTGTCAGTTGGGCTGTTCGGTTGACTCCCCGCGCAACCGGCGCGGAACGCCAGCGTCTCACGCCAAGCGAGCCCATCTCACGTTCTGGATACTCCCGGAGCCGGTCATCCGCCGGCGAACGGCGGCAGCAGATCGACCGTCGAGCCCGGCGCCACGTCGACGTCGTCATGGGGGCGGGCGCCGACCGGCATCTCGTCGACGAGCACCGAGCAGATCGCCAGCACCGGAACGAACCGGGACGAGTGGGCGTGTCTGCCACGGATCTCGGACAACACCAGCGCAAGCGACCCGGCCGGCACCCACTCGTCCGCGCACTGTGCCGCGGCGCGGATGGCGGCCCAGTACCGCACCTGCACCGCACCGGCCGGATCCCTCTCGCTACGACGTGTGGGCTCCACGTGGTCTATGGTGGTGTACGCAACGAGGCCTGGGGTTACCCCCTGGCCTTTTCGTATTTGCAGCACCGTCCACGCACAGCGCCACCGCCCGGTCCCGCCGCCTGCCAAAGGATCCCGCCATGGCCACCCTGCTGCTGTTGACCCCCGCCTTGCCCGGTGGGGACACCCCCCGCAACCTCGACTCCGCGGCCGAGGTCCTGCCCGCGCTGACGCTGCTCCCGCACCAGGTCAAGCTGTTGCCGGCAGAGGCCAGTGCCCTGCTCGACGCCCCGCCCTGCGATGCCGTGCTCGTCGACGGCCGTACCGACCTCGCCCACATCCGTGGTCTGACCCGGCTGCTGCGGACGACCGGGATCGAGGTGCCGCTGGTGCTCGTGCTGACCGAGGGTGGGCTCGCCGTCGTCGCCGACGACTGGGGCATGGACGACGTGCTGCTCACCACGGCCGGCCCGGCCGAGGTCGAGGCGCGGTTGCGGTTGGCGACCGGACGCCTCGCCCGGCGCACCGACACCGATGACCACAACCTCATCGGCTCCGGCGGGCTCACCATCGACGACGTCTCCTACACCGCCAAGCTGGAGAACCGCGCGCTCGACCTCACGTTCAAGGAGTTCGAGCTGGTCAAGTTCCTCGCCCAACACCCGGGCCGGGTCTTCACCCGCCAACAGCTGCTGCAGGAGGTGTGGGGCTACGACTACTTCGGCGGCACCCGCACGGTCGACGTTCACGTACGCCGGCTGCGCGCCAAGCTCGGCACCGACCACGAGACGCTGATCGGGACCGTACGCAACGTCGGCTACCGCTTCGTCGCCGACCGGCGTGAGCGCGAGGCACCGACTGCCGCTGCGGAGTCGCCGGCGACGCCGGCATCCACACCCGCGACCCCGGACTCGCTGGTCGACAGCGGCGCCGCGGTGCCGCAGCCTCGCTGAGGCACGCCTCGGTCCACTCAGCTGTTCACCGTTGTCCCGCTGCCGCGGTCCAGGCGCATCAAACCCGGACAGGCGCTCACGTCGCTGTGACCGCGCGGCGCGGCTGGCGCTCAGGACCGCACGACTGCACGTCGATCGGAACCTAGCGGACCGGCCGTCCGGCGACGGGGCTGGAGGAGGGCCAGGTGAACTTCTAGGCTCCCTCCCGTGAGCCCCGACGATCTGACCACCCCGCAGGTGTGTCGCCGCCTCGACGACGCCGAGGCGGCAGCGGTCGAAGACCTGATCCACCGGGCGGCGCAGGTCGACACGGCCGGCCCGCTCAACGAGCAGGCGCTGCTACGGCTGCGCGGCGAGACCGGACACGTCCAGCACGTGCTCGCCTACGTGGACTCCCGGCTGGTCGCCTATGCCCAGCTCGACGGCTCCGAGCCGGATGCCGAGCTCAGCGCGGAGTGCGTCGTCGACCCCGCCCACCGGCAGCGCGGCTGGGGCACGGCGGTGGTGACACAGCTGCTCGACCTGGCCGGCGACACCCCGCTGCGGGTGTGGGCGCACGGCGACCATCCAGCCGCGGCCCGGCTGGCCGGACGCATGGGTTTCGAGCGGGTGCGCGCCCTGTGGCAGCTGCGGCGCCGGCTCGGCGCCGACGCGGCTGCTGCCGGCCTGCCTGCCGTACGCCTGCCTGCCGACGTTGTGGTGCGGACGTTCGAGGTCGGGCGGGACGAGCAGGCCTGGTTGGGCCTGAACGCGCGCGCATTCGCCCACCACCCCGAGCAGGGGAGCCTGGACGCCGACGACCTGACCCAGCGGATCGAGTCGGACTGGTTCGACGCGGACGGGGTCTTCCTCGCCGAGCGGGCAGCGGCCGGCGAGCGCAGGCTGGTCGGTTTCCACTGGACGAAGGTGGGGCCAGGCGCGGACGGCCCGATCGGCGAGGTCTACGTGGTCGGCGTGGACCCCGACGAACAGGGCAGTGGGCTCGGCTCGGCGTTGACGCTCATCGGCCTGCACCACCTGGCCGAACGCGGCGCGGCGGAGGTGCTGCTGTACGTCGAGGCTGACAACGCGGCGGCAGTGCGGGTGTATGAGCGACTCGGATTCGGCCACGTCGGCACCGACACGCAGTACCGCCACCCGGCCCGGCCCGATCCCGCACCCTGACCCCCGCCCGTCCCGTC
>JACCVL010000010.1 GCA_013698185.1 Nocardioidaceae bacterium | reverse complement strand
CGAGCCCCGCGAACTGACGGTCGTCGGGGCGCAGCCCGTTCCACTGGATGAACGAGATGACCAAGGTCGCGACGAAGGGAGCCTGGGTCAGCGCGATCATGAAGACCAGTGCCGGCAGCAGGGGCAGCCGGCGGCGAGCGGGGTGTCGTGGGGGCTCCCCGTCACCGGTCTGGTCGGCCCCCCGAGGGGTCCCGCGGGGCAGCCTGCGCCCCGCTCCCCGGTCGGGCGTCACTGGTAATCGCTTGCGACATCCTCGGCCTCCTTCTGGCCGTCGGCCAGCGCCTCCTCGACGAGCCACGGCCGGCGATCGCCGCGCTCACGCCCTGCGACACATCGGTGGCCAGGTCGGCGAACTCCGGGAAGGCGAGGAATTGCACTCCGATGGCCGGCCGGGGCTGCAGGCCCGGGTCCGCGGGGTCGGCCTCTGCTAGCGCGGTCAAGGTGGCCTCGGCGAACGGTGCCTCGTCGGTGTACGCGGTGTTCTCATACAGCGAGGTGCGCTTGCCGGCGGGGGCCTTGGCCCAGCCGAGCTCCTTGCCGACGGTCTACGACGCGCTGACGCCGAGCGAGAGGCACCGGCTGGCCGCCGCCGGGGTGGTGGCCGAGATCAGCGGGATCCTGGTCGACGACGAGGGCCATCCGCTGCAGCCACCGTTCGTGCGCCGCATGCTGTGCCCCACCGCAGACCAGCTCGCCCAGGTGCCGCACGTGGTGGCGCTGGCATACGGCGCCGAGCGGGCCGGTGCCGTGGCGGCGGCCCTGCGTACCGGCCTGCTGCACTCGGTCGTGGTGGACAAGGCTCTTGCGGAGCGACTCACCGAGGAGGCTCCACCGCCGTTACCGCAGTAATGTCGCCGGATGGCCTCCATCGACGGCAGAGCCGGTCAGACCGCAGACGTGATCGTGGTCGGCGCCGGGCCCAACGGACTGGTCGCCGCCAACGCGCTCGTCGACGCCGGCTGGGACGTCGTGGTCCTCGAGGCCGCCGCGGAGACCGGTGGGGCGGTCCGGACGGCGGAGGTCACCGCACCGGGATTTTCCACCGACCTGTTCAGCGCGTTCTACCCGCTCGCGGCCGCCTCTCCGGTGATCCGCGGGCTCGAGCTCGACCGGCACGGGTTGGAGTGGGTGCGGGCACCGAGCGTGCTGGCACATCCGCTCGACGATGGTCGCTGCGCGACCCTGTTCGACGCCGTGGACGACACCGCCGCCAACCTCGAGACGTTCGCACCCGGAGACGGCGACGCGTGGCGGGAGATGTTCGCGCACTGGCAGGGCATCCGCGACCCGTTGCTCGACGCCCTCTTCACGCCGTTCCCCCCGGTCATCCCCGCCACCCGGCTGCTGCGTCGCCTCGGCGTCAGCGGCGCCGTAGATCTGGCCAGGCTGGCCGCCATGCCCGTGCGCCGCCTCGCGGCAGAGCGGTTCGACGGTGCCGGTGCCGCACTGCTGCTCACGGGCAACGCCCTGCACAGCGACCTCCCGCCGGACGCCGCCGGGAGCGCGATCTTCGGCTGGTTGCTCGCGATGCTCGGCCAAGACGTCGGGTTCCCGGTGCCTCGGGGCGGCGCCGGGCAGCTCGCCCGAGCGCTCGAGTCCCGCCTCGTCGCCGGCGGCGGCCAGGTGCGTACGTCGACGCGTGTCGTCCGGGTCGAGCTGGCTGGGCGACGGGCCGTGGGCGTCCGCCTCGAGGACGGCGCGCTCATCCGGGCGCGCCGAGCGGTGCTGGCCGACGTCGATGCCCCGGCGCTCTACCGGGACCTGGTCGGGCTCGAGCACCTGCCGGAGCGGCTGGGCCGCGACCTCGACCGCTTCCAGTGGGACCACGCCACCGTGAAGGTCAACTGGGCGCTCAGTGCGCCACCGCCCTGGCAAGCCAAGGGCGCCCACGGTGCCGGGACCGTGCACTTCGGCGTGGACGTCGACGGCTTCGTCGACTTCGCGGCCGACCTGTCCGTAGGCCGTGCGCCGCAGCACCCGTTCGTGCTGTTCGGCCAGATGACGACGGCCGACCCGAGCCGGTCGCCGGCGGGGACGGAGTCGGCCTGGGCCTACACCCACGTTCCCCGCGAGCTGGACTGGACCGGCGCGCTGCTCGACGAGCACGTGCAGCGGATCGAGGACTCACTGGAGCGCCTGGCTCCAGGGTTCGCTGGCTCGGTGCGCGCGCGGAACGTGCAGTCACCCTCCGACCTCGAGCGGGTCGACGCCAACCTGGTCGGCGGGGCGGTCAACGGAGGGACGGCGATGATCCACCAGCAGCTGTTCATGCGGCCCACTCCCGGGACAGGGCGACCCGAGACGCCCATCGACGGACTTTTCCTGGCCAGCGCCGCCGCCCACCCCGGAGGTGGGGTGCACGGCGCGTGCGGATGGAACGCGGCCACCGCGGCGCTGGGTGCCAACGGACGCACCGGGCCGCTGCGCCGACGGCTCTCGCAGACGGCGTGGGGCCGGTTGCTCGCGGCCGGGTGATCGCCCACCGGCAGGTCAGGCAGGCAGGCCCTCGCGATAGCGGCCCTCGGCGAGCATCGCCAACCGCTGGAGTGTCTCGGCGTTTCTCGGCGCGATGACGAGCTGGCGCAGTGCGACGGGCAACAGCCGGCCGGGGCCGGCGATGACATCCTCCTCGAGTGTGACCACTGTCTGCATCCCGTCGGCCCGCAGCGACAGCAGCACCCGGGCCTCACCCAGCGGCCAGCCGCGCGCCGTCAGCTCCAACCGCTGCCCCAAGGAGCTGTCGAGAACCTCGGTCGTGTCGTCGATGACTGCCGGCCAGACGCCGAAGGAGTGGTGGATCCGACTACCGGGACTCGGCCAGGTGTCGTCGACCTGGCGGACCCGCGAGGCGCCCACCACCCAGTTGGCATACAACCAGCCGTCGGCGAGCACCGCCCACACGGCGTCGGCGGGGGCGTCGACGGTGCGCTGGATCTGCTCGGCCACGGTGGGCCACCTTCCGGTCGGCTGATTTCGAGTGGCGGTCCGCACGAGCGTACGTACCGTGTGGATGCAGTGCCGGTACCCGCGGTACCCACGCTGCGCCGCCCCACACCTTCGCCCCCGTGGCGAGCACCGACCGATCGAGGAGACCCGTGAAGGCTCTGACCTGGCAGGGCAAGCGCGACGTACGGGTCGAGGACGTCCCCGACCCCTCGATCGAGCACCCGAGCGATGCCGTCATCAAGGTGACGTCGACGGCGATCTGCGGGTCCGACCTGCACCTGTACGAGGTGCTCGGACCCTTCCTGACCCCCGGCGACGTGCTGGGACACGAGACCATGGGCGTGGTGGAGGAGGTCGGCAGCGAGGTCACCCACATCGCACCGGGCGACCGGGTAGTGGTCCCGTTCAACATCTCCTGCGGCTCGTGCTGGATGTGCACGCGCGGGTTGTTCGCCCAGTGCGAGACCACCCAGAACCGTGCGCAGGGCAAGGGTGCCTCGCTGTTCGGCTACACCGCGCTCTACGGGCAGGTGCCCGGCGGCCAGGCGGAGTACCTGCGTGTCCCGCAGGCGCACTTCGGCCCGGTTAAGGTGCCCGCCGGGGCTGCCGACGAGCGCTATCTCTACCTGTCCGACATCCTGCCCACCGCCTGGCAGGCGGTGGTCTACGCCGATGTGCCCGAGGGCGGGACGCTGGCGGTGCTCGGACTCGGCCCGGTGGGTCAGCTCGCGTGCCGGATCGCGTTGCACCAGGGCGTTCAGCGGGTCATCGCCGTCGACCCGGTGCCGGAGCGGCGGGCGCTCGCCGCCAGGAGCGGGGTCGAGGCCGTTGACATGGACAAGCACCTGGCCGAGACCTTGATCGAGATGACCGGTGGCCGGGGTCCGGACGCGGTCGTGGAGGCAGTCGGCATGGAGGCGCACGGCTCGCCGTTCGGCAAGGCCGCGCACACCGCGGTCGGCCTGCTTCCGGACGCGATCGCCAAGCCGTTCACCGACAAGCTGGCGATCGACCGGATGCACGCCTTGCACACCGCGATCAAGGCGTGCCGCCGTGGCGGCACGGTCTCGATCAGCGGCGTCTACGGCGGCGAGATCGACCCGATGCCGATGATGGAGATGTTCGACCGCGGCCTGCAGCTGAGGATGGGCCAGTGTCACGTGCGGCGCTGGACCGACGACATCCTCGCCGTCGTCGAGGCTGACGACGACGTGCTAGGGCTGGAGTCGCTCGCGACTCATCGGCTGCCGTTGGCTGAGGCGCCGGAGGGCTACGCCATGTTCCAGGCCAAGCGCGACGGGTGCATCAAAGTCGTGCTGCAGCCGTGAGCCGGGTTGTCGTGGTCGTCGGTGCCTCCAGTGGGATCGGGCGCTCCGTCGCCCAGCAGCTCGCTGCCCGTGGTGACCACCTGGTCCTGATGGCCCGGGCACAAGGACGGCTGACCGAGGTCACTGGCGAGTGCGAGCGTCAGGGTGCCGCCTCGGCGCAGGCGTGCCCGGTCGACGTCACCGACGCAGGGGCCGTCGACGCCGCCATGGCTGCGGTGCGGTCTCGCCACGGCCGCATCGACGCGGTGGTGCACAGCGCCGGCGTGGTCGCCTACGGCCGATTCGACGCGGTCCCGGCGGCCGTCTGGGACGGGGTGTTACGTACCAACGTGCTCGGCGCCGCGAACGTCGCGCGCAGCGTGCTGCCCGACATGCGGGCTCTCGACCACGGAACTCTGGTGTTGGTCGGGTCGCTGCTCGGGGAGATCGCCGTGCCGGACATGTCTGCCTATGTCGTGAGCAAGTGGGCAGTCCGTGCGCTGGGTCGCGAGCTGCAGCTGGACAACCGCGATCGACCCGGTGTCCACGTGAGCGTGGTCTCGCCCGGCGGCGTGGACACACCGATCTATGCCCAGGCCGCGAACTACGTGGGCCGCGATGTACGGCCGCCGCCGCCGGTCTATGCCCCGGACACGGTGGCGGCTGCCGTCGTCGACGCGGTGGACCGGCCGCGCAAACGGGTGGCGGTCGGCGTGGCGAACGCCGTGATCAGGTTGGGCTTCACCGTCACGCCAAGCCTGTACGACGTGCTGGTCGGGCCCCTGTTCACCGCACTCGCCAAGGGGCGTTCGCCGGTGGCCGCCACGACGGGCAACGTCCTGGCGCCACTGCCGGGATCGGAGGCGGTCGGCGGTGGTCACGGCTTCGCCTTGTGGGCCGTGACCAAGGACCTTGGCGTCGCGCTCGGCCGGGCGTTGTTGGGGCATCATGATCCCACCGGGCCCGAACCTGTCGCGCCCGCCGTTACGAAGGAGACACAGCCGTGAGCGACGACCCGATCAGCGTCGGACTGCTGGTGATGCTGCAGGCCAAGCCCGGCCAGGAGCGCGCACTGGGAGAGCTACTCATTGCCGCGTTGCCGATGGCGCAGGACGAGCCCGACACGGTTGCCTGGTTCGCCTACCAGATCGACGCCTCGACGTACGGGGTCGTGGACTTCTTCGCCGACGACTCAGGTCGTCAGGCCCATCTGCAGGGACAGATTCCCGCCGCACTGATGGCGAAGGCTGACGAGTTGCTCGCGTCGCCGCCGCAGATCGTGCCCATCGACACGCTGGGCGTCAAGCTGCCCGGCTAGTGTCTGCGCAATGGCGTCACTGTCAGCTGCCCGCGGGTCCCCGCAGCAGCAGAGCATGGTCTCGCTCGACCTGGTCGACCTGGCCCTCGATGCCTCGGCCCACGACAAGGACACCGCGCTCCGGCGGCTGGTGCGGCTGGCCAGTGTCGCCGGCCGGGTGGTCGACGAGCATCGGCTGCTCGCGGACGTCCGGGCCAGGGAGCGACAGCTGCCGACCGGCCTCGAAGGCGGCATCGCGCTGCCGCACGCTCGATCGGCGGCGGTGACGGTGCCGACTCTTGCCTTCGGCCGGTCTGCGCTCGGCATCGACTTCGGCGCGGCCGACGGGCCGGCTCGGCTGGTCTTCCTGCTGATAGCCCCCGACGACATCGCTGGCCGGCACCTGACGGTGCTGGCGGCCCTGGCTCGCCGGCTCGTGCGCCAGTCCTTTCGCGACGACCTGCTCCACGCCTTGGGTCCCGTTGACGTGGTCGAGCTGTTGCGCGGCGCCGTCGACGTGCCGTCGGCGTGAGTCAGCGTGCCTGAGGGGGACAGCGTCTGGCGCGCAGGCCGTCGACTCAACCGTGGCCTGCGGGAGCACCTGATCGTCCGCAGCGACTTCCGCGTGTCCCGGCACGCCACGGCCGATCTCACTGGTCTGCGGGTGCGTGGCACCGAGACCCATGGCAAGCACCTGTTCACCCGTTTCGACGACGACCTGTCGCTGCACACCCACTTGCGCATGGACGGCGAATGGACCGTCCTCGGAGTGGGCAAGCGGTTGCCGGCACGGCTGGCCGACAATATCCGGGTCCTGCTGGAGACCGACGGGGGCCAACTGGCTGTGGCCCTGCGAATGCCCGTGGTCGAACTGATGCGGACAAGCGACGAGGTACGGATCACCGACCTGCTGGGGCCGGACCCGCTGCGCCACGACTGGGACGCAACAGAGGCGGTGCGACGACTGGGCGCGGACCCGGCTCGAGCGTTGGTCGCTGCACTGCTGGACCAGCGGCTGCTCGCTGGGCTGGGCAACCTGTGGGTCAACGAGCTGCTCTTCGTCCGTGGCCACAGTCCGTGGACCCCCGCCTGTGAGGTCGACCTGACCCGCCTGGTGGCGATGGCGGTGCGGATGCTGCGGCAGAGCATCACCGTGCGGGGCAACGGCCAGGTCACGACCGGGGACCCAAGGGCCGGCCACGAGCACTGGGTCTACGGCCGGTCCGGCCAGCCGTGCCGTCGCTGCGGGACCGCCGTTCGCCACGTCGGTGAGATACCGGGCGACGCCGAGCGCCGGGCGACCTGGTGGTGCCCGTCCTGCCAGCCGGGGCCGGGACCGGACGACCACCGCCGCCCGGGGCAGCGGTGAGACCGACGGCGCACCGCAAAGCCGGCATGCGGCAGGTTGCGAGAGTGTTGTCAGTATCGGAAACCGAAGCGCCGCGCCAGCAACACTGGGGAGACTCGCCATGAGCAAGCAGAACCGTCCGCACGTCGTGGTCCTGGGCGGGGGCTTCGGCGGCCTCGCGGCTGTCCGAGCGTTGCGAAAGGCGCCTGTCGACGTCACCTTGGTGGACCGTAATGCCTATAACGTCTTCCAGCCGCTGCTCTACCAGGTGGCGACGGCCGGCCTGAACCCCGGCGATATCACGTACTTCCTGCGCTCGGTACACGCCCGTCAGGCCAACATGCGCTTCAGCAAGGGCGCCGTCCGCAGCCTCGACACCACCACCCGAACGGTCCGGCTGGACAGTGACGTCGTCCTGTCCTACGACTTCCTGATCGTGGCGACCGGGATGACGACCAACTACTTCGGCATTCCCGGGGCGGACGAGCACGCGTTCGCCCTCTACACCCGCGACCAGGCGCTCGCCGTGCGCGACCGCATGTTCACCGGACTGGAGAGCGCCGTACGTCGCGGGCAGCCCCACGACCTCCGTGTGGTCGTGGTGGGCGGCGGAGCCACCGGCGTCGAGATGGCGGGCACGCTCGCCGAGCTGCGCAACAACGGGCTGGGCACGCTGTACCCCGAGCTGGACCCCGACCGCGCCCACATCACGCTGGTCGAGATGGCTCCGCAGCTGTTGACACCGTTCGGTGCCAGGTCACAGCGCTACACCGCCAAGGCGTTGAAGAAGCGGAGCGTCCAGCTGCGGCTCAGCACCACGGTCGAAGAGGTTCGACCCGATGGCGTCATCGTGGACGGTGGCGAGCTGATCCCGGCCGGGCTGGTGATCTGGGCCAGCGGCATCAAGGCGCCCGAGGACGTCGCCGAGTGGGGGCTGCCGCAGGGCAAGGGCGGCCGGATCGAGGTGGACGCCGACCTGCGGGTGCGCGGCTTCGACGGCGTCTTCGCCGTGGGGGACATCGCCTCGACACCGGAGCCGCTGCCGCAGCTGGCCCAGCCGGCGCTGCAATCCGGCCGCCATGCCGGCCGACAGGTCGCGCGGCTGGCTGCCGGCGAGGCGACCGAGCCCTTCGCCTACGTCGACAAGGGCATCATGGCCACGATCGGGCGCAGCTCGGCGGTCGCGGAGATCACTCACCTGCCCACGATCACCGGTGTCCTGGCCTGGGCGATCTGGCTCGGCATCCACATCGTGTCCCTGCTGAGCTACCGCAACCGGGTGGCGACGATCGTCAACCTGTCGTCGCGCTACCTGTCGTGGCCGTGGTCGTTCAACGCGATCGTCGGGGAGGTGCGGACGCCCCGCGAGGCTGACGTGGGGGGTGGACCGACCACTAAGGTCGGCGCATGACTGAGGCCCATCCCCACGCCGGCCAGCCAGCCCGCCCCGAGGACCTGGTCGACGTCCGCGCCCTGTTGGACGCCTACGCCGACACCGTCCCCGACCCCGACGACCCGGTCCAGCAGGTGGTCTTCGGGACGTCGGGGCATCGTGGGTCGAGTCTCGACGGTGCCTTCAACGAGGCGCACATCGTCGCCATCACGCAGGCGATCATCGAGCACCGTGCCAGTGCGGGCATCAGCGGGCCGCTGCTGCTCGGCCGCGACACCCATGCGCTGTCTTTGCCGGCCGCGCAGACCGCGCTGGAGGTCTTGACCGCCGGCGGGGTCACCGTCCTCGTTGACGACCGCGACGGCTACACGCCGACGCCGGCGGTCTCGCACGCGATCCTGCGGCTCAACGCCGAGGGCGCCCACGGCTTGGTCGACGGCATCGTCGTCACGCCGTCGCACAACCCGCCGCGCGACGGTGGCTTCAAGTACAACCCACCGCACGGGGGGCCCGCCGACAGCAGTGCCACCGCCGCCATCGCCGAGCGCGCCAACGTGCTGCTGCGGTCCGATCCGGCCGGAGTACCCCGTGCGACGGCTGCCCAGGCTCGCGCGGCGAGCCAGGGCTACGACTTCCTCGGCCACTACGTCGACGACCTGCCCGCGGTGCTGGATCTCGAGGCGATCCGCGACAGTGGCCTGCGCATCGGCGCCGACCCGATGGGCGGGGCGAGCGTGGCGTACTGGGGGGAGATCGCCGAGCGGCACGGGCTGGACCTCACCGTCGTCAACCCCGAGGTGGACCCGCAGTTCGCCTTCATGACGCTGGACCGGGACGGCAAGATCCGGATGGACTGCTCGTCTGAGTGGGCGATGGCGTCGCTGGTGCGACAGCGCGAGGCCTATGACATCTCCACCGGGAACGATGCTGACGCCGACCGCCACGGCATCGTCACCCCGGACGCCGGACTGATGAACCCCAATCACTTCCTCGCGGTCGCGATCGACTATCTGCTGTCGACGCGGACGTGGTCCGAGGACGTCGCGGTCGGCAAGACGCTGGTGTCGTCGATGATGATCGACCAGGTCGTGGGTGACCGCGGGCGCCGACTGCTGGAGGTCCCCGTCGGCTTCAAGTGGTTTGTGTCCGGCCTGCTCGACGGCTCGGTGGCGTTCGGCGGCGAGGAGAGCGCCGGTGCCAGCTTCCTGCGCAGGGACGGGAGCGTCTGGACCACCGACAAGGACGGGGTGCTGCTGACGTTGCTCGCCGCCGAGATCGCGGCCGTCACCGGGCGCAGCCCGAGCGAGCTGTACGGCGACCTGACCCGGCGCTTCGGTGACCCCGCCTACGCACGTATCGACGCGCCGGCGACCAGGGCGGAGAAGGCCAGGCTGGCGTCGCTGTCGCCAGCCGACGTGACGGCTACCGAGGTGGCCGGTGAGCCGATCGAGGCGGCCCTGACCGAGGCGCCGGGCAACGGTGCGGCCATCGGCGGCCTGAAGGTCACCACCGCCAGCGCCTGGTTCGCGGCCCGACCGTCCGGCACCGAGGACGTCTTCAAGATCTATGCCGAGTCGCTGCGCGGGTCCGAGCACCTGACCCAGGTGCAGACCGAGGCCCGCGAGGTCGTGTCGGCGGCGCTGCAGAGCTGATACCTCGCCAACCAGGGCAAGCAGGGCCTGAAGTGAGTACTACATCGTTGTAATTTGCAACTAGACACGCCGTGGGGCTGGCGTGATTGTTGTGAGTGATGTTGTCTATGTGACTGTCGGGGCCGATGAGGTTGCGACCGCACGTTCGTTTCGCGTGCGCGGACATGGACGCTGAGGTGGGTGTGCGGGATGGATGCTGGACGAACGTCGCAGGACCGGCCGCTGGCCTGGCGCACCCGCCGGGCTGCCCGGGTCATGCTGGCGAGCTGGCTGGCCGTCGCGGTCACGGGCGGCAGCGGCTTGCTCGTGGCACCGGCGTTCGCAACCGATGACGACCCTGCCTTCCCGTCCGAGCAGCAGGTGCGGGACGCCCGCGCCGCCGTTGAGTCCACGGCGGCCGCTGTCGGCCGGATCCAGGCCCAGCTGGCGATCGCCCAGCAGGAGTTGTCAGCGGTGCAGGTCGTTGCGGCACAGAAGGCCGAGGCGTACAACGGTGCTCGCTATCGCCTGCAGCAGGCCCGGGCCGTCGCCGCGGCGGCGCAGCGACGCGCGGCCCGGGCAGCCGCTGAGGTGCAGAGCCAGCGGGACGAGCTGGAGGTTTTTGCCGTCGGCGGGGCCGCTGAGTCCTCCGATCTGGCGCAGCTGGGAACTGTGTTGTCGGCCGGCGGCCCCGAGGAGCTGCTCGCCCAGTACGGTGCCTGGTCCAGCACCACCGGCGCCCTGCAGGTCGACCTGGACGCCTGGGACGCGGCCAGGGCGGTCGCCGCCGTGCTGCGAGACGATGCAGCCTCCGCCCTCAGCCGGCAGCGCGCCGCGGCTGCTGAGGCCAAGCAGGCGCGGGTGGCCGCAGCCAGCGCTGTGCGTACGTCGCTGGCGCAGCAGCAGGTCCTCGAGACCGAGACCGGTCGCCTGGTCGACGAGCTGGCCCGGGTGCAGGGCATCTCGGTCTCCCTGGCCGAACAGCGCCAGCAGGCGCTCGCCGAGCAGGCAGCCGAGCGAGCCGCGGCAGAGCAGGCAGCTCGGGAGGCGGCAGCCCAGCGAGCGGCCCAGCGAGCGGCCCAGCGAGCGGCAGAGCAGCAGGCTGCGGCCGACCGGGCAGCGCAGGAGGCGGCAGCCCAGCGAGCGGCCCAGCGGACGGCTGAACGGCAAGCCGACCAGCAGGCAGCCCCCACGCCGGCCCCCGCCCCGGCGCCAGCGCCGGCACCGGAGCCCGAGCCCGCTCCGACCCCGACCCGGTCACCCGCTCCGG
>JACCVL010000298.1 GCA_013698185.1 Nocardioidaceae bacterium | reverse complement strand
GCGCCCGACAGGGCGACCCGGTGCAGGCCGGTGCCGGGGTCGAGCTGCACGCCAAGCCGGGCGACGTCGTCGGCACCGGGCAGCCGCTGATGCGGTTGCACACCGACGAGCCGGCCCGCTTCGCGCGTGCCCTTGCCGCCCTCGACGGTGCCTGGACGATCGCCCCCGCCCCCCAACAGGGGGATCATCCGAGGGTTGTTGCGCCGTCGGTGGTGCTGGACCGCCTCGGCTGACCCGTCTCTGCCCGCGATCGTCCGAGGGTTGTTGTCAGCCCTGGCCCACCCGTGCAGCCTGCGGGGCGTCACCAGCGTCGCGGCAGCACCGGCTCCAGGCCCAGTGCCTCACCGACGGCCAGCTCCACCGCGGGGTATCTGCCCATGACGTCGCCCAGGTTGGAACTGAGCAGTTGCCAGCCGAATTGCTCGACGATCCGCTGTCGGCGCCGGTCGTCTCGGGCTCGCTGGGCGGGCGTGCCGTGCCAGTCACGGCCGTCGTACTCGACGGCGAGCCGGTGGTCCGGGTAGCCCAGGTCCAGCCGAAAGACTGCGTGCCGACGCTCGTCGAGCAGCGGGATCTGCGCCACCGGCCGCGGGAATCCGGCGTCGAGGAGGCGCAGCCGCAGCCAGGACTCACCCGGTGACTCCGTCAGGGATTCCACCCAGCCGATGAGCTCTCGCGCCTGCACGATGCCGGGATGATGCGTGAGCCGTGCCGCGCCTTGTCGCAGCTCCGCGACATCGACCATGCCCGCGTGCGCGAACGCGTCGAGAGCGGCCAACGCCATCGGCCGGTCGAGTGACCGAGCCAGGTCGAGTGCCGTACGCAGCGGCGTCGTGACGCGGACACCGCCGAGCTCAGTGATGTCGCCAGCCGCCAGACAGCGCTCGACCACCCGGATAGTGGGGTGCCCCGGCCGCATGCTGTGGTGTGGGACCGCACACTCGGGCACCAGCAGGTCGCGCTCGCCAGGGCCGAAGCAGTCGATGCCCCACATCCACGCTGCGGTACGACCCCACGCCACCCCGTCTCGCGGCAGGATCAGTGCCAAGGCGGCGATGCGCAGCTCCCGGGTGTCCCCTGCGGTGGCATCGACGTAAACGCCGCGCAGCAGGCGACGCAGCGCTCCGCGTCGCACCGCGGTCCGCAGGTCGTACGGAGTCAAGCCGAGTGTGCCGGCTCGGGTGCTGAGGAACGGTCGACCGTTGCACATCGGCGCATGCATGCCACGCATCGTGCTCGCTCGCGGCTCCGGCGGGATCGCTGTCCACAGGGCTGTTGCGGGTACGGCATCGCCGCATCGGCTGGCTCGCGGCGATAACCCTCGGATGATCGCTGAGGGGGCGGCCGGATGATCGCGGCTGCGGGGTCAGGGGATGAGCAGCATGAGGGTGTCGGCCACGCAGGCGGGCTTGTCCTCGCCGTCGACCTCAACGCTCCAGCGCACGGTCACCAGCACACCGGGGCCGCTCTCGCGCGCCGCGGTGATCGTCGCGCCCGCACGCACCCGCGACCCGACCCGCAGCGGCTGGGGGAACCGCACCTTGTCCGCGCCGTAGTTGATCACCGCTGAGCAACCCTCGTAGGCGACCACGTCGGCGGCGAGCATCGGCAGCATCGACAGCGTCAGGTAGCCGTGGGCGATGGTGCCGCCGAACGGGCCGTCCGCGGCCCGGTCGACGTCGACATGGATCCACTGGTGGTCACCGGTCGCGTCGGCGAAGGCGTCCACGCGCTGCTGGGTGACCTCCAGCCACGGCCCGGGCTCGAGGTCGTCGCCGACGGCGGCCAGGACGTCGGAGGGTGAGCTGAAGGTACGCACGACGTCGACCCTAGTCAGATGCCGATGGGATGCCACACGGTCTTGGTCTCCAGCGTCCAGCTGAGCCGGTCGAGACCGGGGGTGGCGAGCCAGTCGGCCCCGGGCTCGGGGCGGCGGACGCGGGTCAGTGTCTCGGCGGCGGCCACCTCGAGCTGGCGGGCCAGCTCACCGCTGTCGGCGCTGGTGTCGACCCCGGTCAGGTCGAGCGCGTCGACGTCGCGGTGCGACGCCAGCCACGGCATGATCTCGGCCGCCGACCCGGTGA
>JACCVL010000291.1 GCA_013698185.1 Nocardioidaceae bacterium | reverse complement strand
GCCGTCGATATCGCCGCCTGCGCGCTGCTCGACGTGTTGGCCGCGGTCCGGGCCAGTGGCGCGCGCCTGCTGGTCGCCATGACCGGCGACCTGGCCGAGGCCGCGCGCCCCGCCGAGTTGGCCTCAGCACTGAAGGGCGCTGACGTCTTCGCCCAGCGGGGCGACGGCTTCGCCGACCGGCTGGCCGCCGCACACGCCGACGCCCGTGCGCTCGTCGCGACCACCGCACCCATCCTCCAGGTGGGCATGGACACCCCGCAGCTGACCGCGTCCCTGCTCGCCGAGTCGCTGCAGGCTGCTGCCGGCTGCGATGCCGTGCTCGGTCCAGCCGAGGACGGCGGCTGGTGGGGGCTGGGCGTGCGTGATGCCGGCTGGGCCGAGGCGCTGCGCGACGTCGCGATGTCACAGGCCGATACCGGGGCACTGACCGCCGCCGCGCTGGCCCGGGTGGGCGCCGAGGTGACCTTGTTGCCGCCGCTTCGCGACGTGGACACCTGGGCAGACGCCCAGGAGGTGGCGCGACTTGCTCCCGGGAGCCGGTTCGCAGCCAGCGTCGCGCGGGCCGCCCGGGTGGCGCTCTGACCGGCGTGTCGCCTGCGCTCGAACAGGTGTTCGGTCTAGCGTGGTCCACAGACGCCGCAGCAGCCGGTCGTCGTCCACCAGGCAGGGCTGGCACACGCGCATTGTCGGTGGCGGCTCCTAGGTTCTGAGGTGAGGGACGACCGGGTCCCGGTGACACCGCTACGACATCGTTGTGCACGACACGACCCAAGGTGGGGCAATGGCTGCTGGAGACCGCGACAAGGCACTCGACACCGCGCTGGCGCAGATCGACCGGCAGTTCGGCAAGGGCTCGGTGATGCGACTGGGCGACGAGGTCCGTGCGCCGGTGGAGGTGATCCCCACCGGCTCCATCGCGCTCGACGTGGCCCTCGGCATCGGTGGGCTGCCCCGGGGGCGGGTGGTAGAGATCTACGGGCCAGAGTCGTCGGGCAAGACGACCGTCGCGCTGCACGCGGTCGCCAGCGCCCAGCGACAAGGCGGCATCGCCGCCTTCATCGACGCCGAGCACGCCCTCGACCCCGAGTACGCGAAGCGGCTCGGTGTGGACACCGACGCGCTTCTGGTCTCGCAGCCCGACACCGGTGAGCAGGCGCTCGAGATCGCCGACATGCTGATCCGATCCGGCGCGCTCGACGTCATCGTGATCGACTCGGTGGCCGCGCTCGTGCCGCGCGCCGAGATCGAGGGCGAGATGGGCGACAGCCATGTCGGCCTGCAGGCACGGCTGATGAGCCAGGCGCTGCGCAAGATCACCGGCGCTCTCAGTGGCGCCGGCACCACGGCGATCTTCATCAACCAGCTGCGGGAGAAGATCGGCGTGATGTTCGGCAGCCCCGAGACGACGACGGGTGGGCGGGCGCTGAAGTTCTACTCCTCGATCCGGCTCGACGTGCGCCGCATCGAGACCCTCAAGGACGGCACCGACATGGTGGGCAACCGCACCCGCTGCAAGGTCGTCAAGAACAAGATGGCCCCGCCGTTCAAGCAGGCCGAGTTCGACATCATGTACGGCCAGGGCATCAGCCGAGAGGGTGGCCTGATCGACATCGGCGTGGACGCGGGCCTCGTCCGCAAAGCGGGCGCTTGGTACACCTACGAGGGCGACCAGCTCGGCCAGGGCAAGGAGAACGCCCGTACGTTCCTGCGCGACAACCCCGACCTCGCCGACGAGATCGAGAAGCGCATCAAGGAGAAGTACGGCGTCGGTGCGAAGGTCGATGAGCCGGCCGTCCCCGCTGCGGTCGAGCCGGCCGACGTGGACTTCTGAGGCGCATGACCGACCACCCAGCCGGGGCACCGCCCGAGGACCCGGCGGAGGTAGCACGGCAGATCGTCCTGCGCCGTCTGACCGACCAACCACGGAGCAGAGCCGAGCTGGCGACGGTGCTGGCGAGCAAGGGCGTGCCCGACGAGGTGGCCGGTCGTGTGTTGGACCGGTTCGAGGAGGTCGGCCTCGTGGACGACGCCGCCTTCGCCGCCGCCTGGGTGAGCTCGCGACACCGAGGGCGCGGGCTCGGGCGCCGGGCGCTGGCCCATGAGCTGCGCCGCAAAGGCATCGACGGCGAGCTGGCCCAGATGGCACTGGCCAGCGTCGACGATGACGATGAGCGCGCGGTGGCGGCGGATCTGGTGCAGCGCAAGCTGCCGGCCATGCGACGCCTTGACCCTCCGAGCGCCCAGCGCCGCCTGGTCGGGATGCTCGCCCGCAAGGGGTACAGCCCCGGGATGGCCTTCTCGGTGGTCCGCGAGGCGCTGGCCGACCGGGCCGACGGCGGCGGAGCGCACGCCCCGTCAGGTCTTGGGCTAGCGGCGGACACGTCGCTTGACCTGCTGTGATGCCGCACCTACGGTGACAGGACGAAGGGAACCGTACGCCGCGCTGCGGCGTTCACGACAGCCAGTCATCGGCCCGCCTGCGCGGGGCCGCTTAGGTATCCACGTGAGCCGTGGCCGCCCTTGACGGACACGGCAGCTGAAGCGTCGGCCCCTTCGCCGGCTCCGCGGGGAGTGGGGCGTCGCTGAGGGAGGCGTGGTGGACAGCAGTGCCTTGCCGTTGCTGTCCTTGCTGTTGTCCCTGGTGTTGACGACGGTGGTTGTCGCTCTAGTGGTCGTCTTCATCCGCCGGCTGCCCGCTTCCGGTGTGGCCCGGCACGCAACCGCCTCGTCCGGTGCAGCCTCCGGGACCGTGCTGGTGGATGCAGAGCTGGCCCGACAGGGTGCCGAGCTGACGAGGCTGCGCGACGACGTCGAGCGTCGCGAGCTGCGGCTGGCCGAGCGCGAGGACCGCATGGACGCCGAGTCCCGTCAGCTCGACGAGCGCGGGCGGGAGCTGTCGGCGCACGATGATGAACTGGCGGTGCGGCGGGTGTCGTTGAGTGACCTCGATGCTGCCCGGCGCGCCGAGCTTGCGCGGGTGTCCGGCCTGGACGCCGACGCTGCCCGCGCTGAGCTGGTCGCAGGCCTGGAGCACGAGGCCAAGCTGGCGGCCGCACACACCGTCCGCGAGCTCGAACGGGAGGCGCGTGAGGACGGCGAGGCGCGAGCCCGGCGCATCCTCACCACCGCCATCCAGCGGTTGGCGGCGCAGCAGACGACCGAGTCGGTGGTCAGCGTGGTGTCGTTGCCCAGCGAGGACATGAAGGGGCGCATCATCGGCCGCGAGGGCCGCAACGTCCGCGCCTTCGAGCAGATCACGGGTGCCAACGTCGTCATCGACAGCACCCCCGACACGGTGCTGGTCAGCTGCTTCGACCCGGTACGCCGCGAGGTCGCCCGCATCACCCTGCGCGAGCTCCTCAGCGACGGGCGCATCCACCCCACCCGGATCGAGGAGGTGCACGCCCGCAGCGCGCGTGAGGTCGAGCGGCTCTGCCTGCGCGCCGGCGAGGATGCCGTCACCGAGGTCGGCATCACCGACCTGCATCCCGAGCTCGTCCGCATCCTCGGGCAGCTGCGCTACCGCACCTCTTACGGGCAGAACGTGCTTGGTCACCTGCTCGAGTGCGCCCATCTGGCCGGGCTGATGGCCGACGAGCTGGAGCTCGACCGCGCGGTCTGCTCGCGGGCCGCGCTGCTGCACGACATCGGCAAGGCGCTGACCCACGAGTCTGAGGGCAGCCATGCGCTGGTCGGTGCCGAGCTGGCGCGGCGTCACGGCGAGTCGCCCGACGTGGTGCATGCGATCGAGGCGCACCACAACGAGGTCGAGCCGCGTACGGTCGAGGCCGTGCTCACCCAGGCGGCGGACGCCATCAGCGGCAGCCGGCCCGGGGCGCGGCGGGAGTCGATGGAGGCCTACGTCCGGCGTCTTACGTCGCTGGAGGCCATTGCCAGCGGTAAGCCCGGCGTGACGAAGGTGTTCGCCATGCAGGCCGGTCGGGAGCTGCGGGTGATGGTGCAGCCGCTGGACGTGGACGACCTGCAGGCCCAGGTGCTGGCCCGCGACATCGCCAAGCAGGTCGAGCAGGAGCTCACCTATCCCGGCCAGATCAAGGTGACCGT
>JACCVL010000288.1 GCA_013698185.1 Nocardioidaceae bacterium | reverse complement strand
GTTCGACGGAGGGACGTCGCACCGCCCTGGCGCCCGCTTCGGGCCGCAGGCGATCCGGTCCACCGACTACCTTCCCCACGACGGGTCACGGCCCCACCTGGCGTTGCGCGTCGATCCACTTCAGAATCTTCGGGTACTGGATGCCGGGGACGTCGAGATGCCGCCGGGTCACATCGAGCGGTCGCTGGACGCGTTGACGGATGCCGTGGCCACTGTCGCGACCAGCGGCGCGATCCCGGTAGTGCTCGGAGGTGACCACTCCGTGACGCTCGCCGACGTGACCGGTGTGGCTCGTCGGTACGGCGACGGACAGGTCTCCGTCGTGCACTTCGATGCGCACGCGGACACCGGCGACATCGAGTTCGGGTCGCTCTATGGCCATGGCCAGCCGATGCGCCGGCTGATCGAGTCCGGGGCGCTGCGGGGTGACCGGTTCCTGCAGATCGGGCTGCGCGGGTACTGGCCCGGTCCGCAGACGCTGGCCTGGATGGCCGAGCAGGGCATGCGGTCGTACGAGATGACCGAGATCACCGCCCGTGGCCTCGGCGCCTGCCTCACCGAGGCGTTCGACCGCGCGCTGGACGACTGCGACGCGGTGTTCCTCTCGGTGGACGTGGACGTCTGCGACCCCGGGCACGCGCCCGGCACCGGCACCCCCGAGCCCGGCGGGCTGTCGGCTCGTGAGCTGCTGGACTCGGTGCGGCGGATCTGCCTGGAGCTGCCGGTTGTCGGCATCGACGTGGTGGAGGTGTCCCCGCCGTACGACCACGCCGAGATCACCGCCTTCCTCGCCAACCGGGTCGTGCTGGAGGCGCTGAGCGCGATGGCGGCCCGACGGCACGGGCTGTCGCACGACCCGGCCGGACCGCTGCTCGAGGGTCGCTAGGGCTCAGCGAAACGCGGACTGACCGGTCAGCGCCTGGCCGACGACCAGCTGGTGCACCTCGGCCGTGCCCTCGTAGGTCAGCACCGACTCGAGGTTGTTGGCGTGTCGCAGCGGGGCGTACTCGGTGGTGATCCCGCTGGCGCCGAGGATCGTGCGGCACTCGCGGGCGATGTCCAGGGCCGCGCGGACGTTGTTGAGCTTGCCGAGGCTCACCTGAGCCGGCACCAGCGAGCCGGCCTCCTTGAGCCGGCCGAGGTGCACGGCCAGCAGCATCCCGGTGCCGAGCGCCGCGGTCATGTCGGCGAGCTTGGCCTGGGTCAGCTGGTAGCCGGTGAGCGGCTTGCCGAAGACCTCCCGCTCGCGCGCGTACGCTATCGCCGTCTCGATGCAGTCCCGAGCCGCACCGAGCGCCCCGAACACGATGCCGAGACGGGCCTCGTTGAGGCAGGTCAGCGGTCCGCCCAGGCCTCGGGCCGTCGGCAGGACTGCGTCGCTGGGCAGCCGCATCCCGTCGAACGCCAGCTCGGCGGTCACCGACGCCCGCAGCGACAGCTTGTGCCCCATCTCCGTCGCGGAGAAGCCGGCGGTGTCGGTGGGAACGACGAAGCCGCGAACGCCGTCTTCGGTGCGCGCCCACGCCACCGCGACGTCGGCGACGGTGCCGTTGGTGATCCACATCTTGGTGCCGTCGAGGATCCAGTCGGCGCCGTCGCCGGTCCCGTCCCGGCGGGCAGTGGTGCGCATCGAGGCTGGGTCGGAGCCGGCGTCGGACTCGGTCAGCCCGAAGCATCCGATCGCCTCACCTGCGGCCATCGCCGGCAGCCACCGCTGCTTGTGTGCCTCGCTGCCGAATTGGTGGATGGCGAACATCGCCAGCGACCCCTGCACCGACACCAAGCTGCGCAGCCCCGAGTCGACGGCCTCGAGCTCGTGGCAAGCCATCCCGTAGGCCACCACCGAGGTGCCGGCGCAGCCGTACCCGTCGAGGTGCATCCCGAGCAGGCCGAGACCGCCGAACTCCTTGGCCAGGTCGCGAGCCGGCACCGTGCCGGACTCGAACCACGCGGCGACGTACGGGCGCAGCCGGTCGGTGCCCAGCTGGCGAACGGTGTCGCGGATGGCGCGCTCCTCGTCGTCGAGCAGCTGGTCGAGGGCGACGAGCTCGAGCGGGGACATCGATGCGGGGGCCACCGGTCGAGCCTAGTCCCGCCGTCGCGCGCCACGCTGCGCCACGTCAACGTGGCTGGGCGATCCTTCGCGGGGCGCCGGCCACTCGTAAAGGGTCACTCCGGCACGTAAGGCACAGGGGTACCGAGCCCAACGCTTACCACGGATCCCGTTGCCAAACCCCGCTGGGACCGCGAAGATGCGTTGCAGACCGCGATTTGACCACTGAAACCGGCGTCCAGGGAGTAACACACTGTGTCCGACAAGCGCACCTTCCGCAACTTTGTCGACGGCAAGGCAGTCGACGCGGTCGACGGCTCGACGTACGACGTCATCGACCCCGTGACCGGCGCCGTGTACGCCACCGCCCCGCTGTCTGGTGCCGAGGACGTCGACCGGGCGGCCCGGGCGGCCGCCACGGCCTTCGAGACCTGGCGCGACACCACCCCGAGCGAGCGTCAGCAGGCGCTGCTCAAGCTTGCCGACGCCCTGGAGTCACGTGCCGACGAGGTCGTCGCGGTCGAGAGCAAGGACACCGGCAAGCCCGTGCACATGACCATGAGCGAGGAGATCCCGCCGATGGTCGACCAGATCCGGTTCTTCGCCGGTGCCGCCCGGGTGCTCGAAGGCAGGTCCGCGGGGGAGTACATGGCCGGTCACACCTCGTTCGTGCGCCGCGAACCGGTCGGCGTCTGCGCACAGGTCACACCCTGGAACTACCCGATCATGATGGCGATCTGGAAGATCGCGCCCGCGCTGGCTGCCGGCAACACTGTCGTGCTCAAGCCGAGCGACACCACCCCGGCGTCGACGACGCTGCTGGCCGAGATCGCCGCGGAGTTCTTCCCCGCCGGGGTGCTCAACGTCGTGTGCGGCGACCGGGACACCGGCCGCGCGCTGGTCGCGCACCCGACGCCGGCGATGGCCTCCATCACCGGGTCCGTACGCGCCGGTACCGAGGTCGCGCGCTCGGCTGCCGACGACGTCAAGCGCGTGCACCTCGAGCTGGGCGGCAAGGCGCCGGTGATGGTCTTCGACGACGCCGACGTGGTGGCGGCCGCGGAGGCGATCGCCGTCGCGGGCTACTTCAACGCCGGGCAGGACTGCACCGCGGCCACCCGGGTGCTCGCCGGCCCGCGGGTGCACGACGACTTCGTCGCGGCGCTCACCGAGCAGGCGCGGGCGACCCGGACGGGCCGGCCCGACGACGAGGACGTGCTCTACGGCCCGGTCAACAACGCCACCCAGCTCGAGCGGGTGAGCGGCATGGTCGACCGGCTGCCCGACCACGCCTCGCTCGGCACCGGCGGGGAGCGGGTCGCCGGCGACCTGGCCGACGGCTACTTCTACGCGCCGACAGTGGTGTCGGGGCTGCGACAGGACGACGAGCAGATCCAGGACGAGATCTTCGGGCCGGTCATCACTGTGCAGCGCTTCAGCGACGAGGACGAGGCGGTGCGCTGGGCCAACGGCGTGCAGTACGGGCTGGCATCCAGCGTCTGGACCCGGGACCACGGGCGGGCAATGCGGATGTCGCGGCGGCTCGACTTCGGCACGGTGTGGATCAACACCCACATCCCGCTGGTCGCGGAGATGCCGCACGGCGGCTTCAAGCACTCCGGCTACGGCAAGGACCTGTCGATGTACGGGCTCGAGGACTACACCCGCGTCAAGCACGTCATGACCAACATCGATGCCTGAACCGATGCGCATCCTCGTCGTCGGGGCCGGCGGGGTCGGGTCGGCCTTCGTCGCCATTGCCACCCGGCGGCCGTTCTTCCAGGCATGCGTGATCGCCGACTACGACGAGTCTCGTGCGCAGGTCGCCGCGAAGGCCGGCGGTGACCGGTTCAGCGCCGGCCGGGTCGACGCGTCGTCGGCGGAGTCGGTGGCGGCACTGTGCCGCGAGCACCGCATCACCCACGTGCTCAACGCCGTCGACCCCCGCTTCGTGCTGCCGATCTTCGACGGCGCGTACGCCGCGGGCGCCGACTACCTCGACATGGCGATGTCGCTGTCCCGCCCGCACCTGGAGCGGCCCTACACCGACGTGGGTGTCAAGCTCGGCGACGAGCAGTTCGCGGCGGCCGGGCAGTGGGAGGGCGCGGGCCGGCTCGCGCTGGTGGGCATCGGCGTCGAGCCGGGACTGTCCGACGTGTTCGCGCGCTACGCCGCGGACCGCCTGTTCAGCCGGATCGACGAGATCGGCGTCCGCGACGGGGCGAACCTGACCGTCGACGGCTTCGACTTCGCGCCGTCGTTCTCCATCTGGACCACGATCGAGGAGTGCCTCAACCCGCCGGTGATCTGGGCCGACGGGCGCTGGTCCACCACCGAGCCGTTCAGCGACCCGGAGGTGTTCGACTTCCCCGAGGGGATCGGGCCGGTCGAGTGCGTCAACGTCGAGCACGAGGAAGTGGTCCTCATGCCGCGCTGGATCGACGCCCGGCGGGTGACGTTCAAGTACGGCCTTGGCGAGGAGTTCATCGGGGTGCTCAGGACGCTGCACAAGCTCGGGCTGGACCGCACCGAACCGGTGCGCGTGGGGGGCGCCGAGGTCAGTCCGCGTGACGTGGTTGCCGCCTGCCTGCCCGACCCGGCGACCCTCGGCGACGCCATGCGCGGCAAGACCTGCGCCGGTGTCTGGGTGACCGGCGCCGGCACCGACGGCCAGCCGCGCTCGACGTACCTCTACCACGTCATCGACAACGAGTGGTCGATGCGTGAGTACGGCCATCAGTGCGTCGTGTGGCAGACGGCTGTCAACCCGGTCATCGCCCTCGAGCTGCTCGCCACCGGCGTATGGGGCGGCGTCGGGGTGCTCGGACCTGAGGCGTTCGACGCCGTGCCGTTCCTCGACCTGCTCACCGCGTACGGCACGCCGTGGGGGATGCGCGAGCAGTAGCCGGACGGCTCCCGCCTTGCGCTCCCGCCTTGCGCTCCGCCACGTAAACGTGGCGGAGCGACCCTTCACGGGGCGCGAGGCCCGGCCCCGGCCGCGGCGGTGAGGGCGTCGGCGAGTACGTCCAGCGCCTCGGACAACAGCGCCTCGCTCAGCACCAGCGGCGGCAGCAACCGCAGCACGTTGCCGTACGTGCCGCAGGTCAGCGTCAGCACGCCGGCGGCATGGCACGCCGCGCTCACCGCCGCGGCGAGCGCGGCGTCGGGCTCGGTGCTGCCGGGTCGGACGAGCTCGATCGCCACCATCGCACCCCGACCGCGGACATCACCGATGGCCGGCACCTGCTCGGCGAGCGCACCGAGCCGGGAGAGCATCACAGCGCCGAGGCGGCGCGCCGCGCCGGGCAGATCGAGCGTGCGCATCGTCTCGATGGCGCCGAGCGCCGCCGCGCAGGCGACCGGGTTGCCGCCGTACGTGCCGCCGAGACCGCCGGGGTGCACCGCGTCCATCACCTCGGCTCGACCGGTGACCGCCGCGAGCGGCATCCCCCCCGCGATGCCCTTGGCGGTTGTCACCAAGTCGGGCACGACGCCTTCGTGGTCACAGGCGAACCAGTCGCCCGTACGGCAGAAGCCGGACTGGATCTCATCGGCCACCAGCAGCACGTCGTTGTCGCGGCACCACGAAGCCAGCGCGGGCAGGAAGCCCGCCGCCGGCACCACGAAGCCACCCTCGCCCTGCACCGGCTCGATCACCACGCAGGCGACCTGGTCCGCGCCGACCGTCTTGTCGATCATCGACGTGGCCCTCAGGGCGGCCTCGGCGCCGCTGAGCGGGGCGGGCTCGCGGAACGGGTACGACATCGGCGCGCGGTACACCTCGCCCGCGAACGGCCCGAAGCCGTGCTTGTACGGCATCGACTTCGCCGTCATCGCCATCGTGAGGTTGGTGCGGCCGTGGTACGCGTGGTCGAACACCACCACCGCGTCGCGACCCGACGCCACGCGCGCGATCTTGACGGCGTTCTCCACCGCCTCGGCGCCGGAGTTGAACAGTGCGGACTTCTTGGCGTGGTCGCCGGGTGTCACCTGGGCCAGCGCCTCGCACACTTCGACGTACCCCTCGTACGGCGCCACCATGAAGCAGGTGTGCGTGAACGCAGCGGCCTGGGCCCGGACGCGGTCGACCACGTGCGGGGTGGCGTTACCGACGCCGGTGACGCCGATGCCCGACCCGAGGTCGATGAAGCTGTTGCCGTCGACGTCGACGACCACGCCGCCGCCCGCCGCGGCCACGTAGACCGGCAGCACACTGCCCACCCCGGCCGCCACCGCCGCGCCTCGTCGGGCGTGCAGCTCTCGCGACCGCGGCCCGGGGACCTCGGTCACGACGCGTCGCTCCTGCGGCAGGTCCGGCCCACCGGCCAAGGGCGTCGGCGGGTGCTCGGTGACGGTCATGCTCGGACCCTCCTGCTGCGGAATGCGTTGTGTCCAAGTCAATACAGCACCGTTCCCAACGTCAACCCGCGCGTAGGGTGCGTTATCCGTTGTCGGCGGCCGGCGCCGCCGTGGCCGATGGCCGTCAGCGCATGGTGCACTCCCTCGACCAGCCACCGGTAGCTCTCGTCGACCGACTGCGGCAGCCCGAAGCCGTGCACCGCACGGCGGACGAGGCAGGCCGCGTGCACGGTCTCGCCCGACGCACCCAGACGGCTTTTGCCACACTGTCCTCGTGCCTGGGCCCGTACGCCGCGATGTCGTGCTGCTGGGGTCGACGGGGTCCATCGGCACCCAGGCGCTCGACGTGGTGGCCCACAACCGTGACCGCTTCCGCGTCGTTGCCCTCGCCGCCGCCGGGACGCGACCGGCGCTGCTCGCCGCCCAGGCGCTGGAGCACGAGGTCGAGGTGGTGGCCATCGCCCGCGCCAGTGCCGCCCAGGACGTCCAGCTCGCGTTGTACGCCGAGGCCAAGCGACGCGGCTGGTCGCAGGGCAATGCGCGGCTGCCGAGGCTACTCACCGGACCGGAGGCGCCCGTCGAGGTGGCCCGGCTCGGCTGCGACGTCGTCTGCAACGGGATGGACGGCGCGGCGGGCCTACGCCCGACGCTGGCTGCCCTCGAGGCGGGGACGAGCCTGGCGCTGGCCAACAAGGAGTCGCTGATCATCGGCGGCGAGCTGGTCACCGCCGCGGCGCGACCGGGACAGATCGTGCCGGTCGACTCCGAGCACTCCGCGCTCGCTCAGGCCCTGCGAGGGGAGGACCCCGCCGACATCCGGCGCCTGCTGATCACCGCCAGCGGCGGCCCGTTCCGGGGGCGCACCCGTGCCGAGCTCGCCGACGTCACTCCGGAGCAGGCGCTCGCCCACCCCACCTGGTCGATGGGCCCGCTGGTCACGGTGAACTCCGCCACGCTCATGAACAAGGGGCTGGAGGTCATCGAGGCGCACCTGCTGTTCGGCATCGGCTTCGAGCGCATCGCGGTGGTCGTGCATCCGCAGTCGGTGGTGCACTCGATGGTGGAGTACGTCGACGGCTCGACGATCGCGCAGGCGTCGCCTCCGGACATGCGACTGCCGATCGCGGTGGGCCTGGCCTGGCCGGGCCGGGTGCCGGCCGCCGCGGCGGCCTGTGACTGGACCGCACCCACGGCTTGGGAGTTCGCACCCCTCGACGACGAGGCCTTCCCTGCCGTACGCCTGGCGCGGCGGGCGGGCGAGCGCGCGGGCACCGCCCCGGCGGTGCTGAACGCGGCCAACGAGGTCTGCGTCGCGGCGTTCCTGGCCGGGCGGCTCGGCTTCCTCGCCATCAGCGACACCGTGGGCGCCGTTCTCGCGGAGGCCCTGGCTGCCGACGGCGTAGTCTCGTCAGGGGAGCCGGCCGCGCCGCCGCTCACCGTCGACTCCGTGCTGGCGGCTGACGCGTGGGCCCGCGAGCGGGCCAGCACCCTCGTCGACAGGGAGAGGAGGCCAGCGTGAGCGCCGTCGTCTACACCCTCGGCGTGGTCTTCTTCTTCCTGGGGCTGATGGCTTCCATCGCGCTGCACGAGGTCGGGCACATGTGGCCGGCCAAGAAGTTCGGCGTCAAGGTCACCGAGTACTTCGTCGGCTTCGGCCGACGGGTGTGGTCGGTGCGCCGCGGCGAGACCGAGTATGGGATCAAGGCCATCCCGTTAGGCGGCTACGTCAAGCTGGTGGGGATGCTGCCGCCCGCGGCCCGCGACGCCGGCGGCGACCCCGACCACCCGCAGCGAGTCCGGGCCAGCAACACCGGCATGTTCACCCAGCTCGTCGCCGACGCCCGCGCGGCGGAGTACGAGAGGGTCGGTCCCGGGGAGCAGGACCGGTTGTTCTACCGCAAGCCCTGGTGGCAGAAGCTGATCGTGATGAGCGGTGGCCCGCTGGTCAACATCGCCATCGCCACCGTGTTGTTCGGCGTCCTCATCATGGTGATCGGCGGCCCCGGGCCCGCGACCACCACGGTCGACACGGTGTCGGACTGTGTCATCCCCGCCGACCGCGCGCAGCAGTCCTGCCAGCCCGGCGACCCCGAGTCGCCGGCGGCCGTCGCCGGTCTGCGGCCGGGCGACACGATCACGTCCTTCAACGGCACGCCGATCACCGAGTGGGACCAGCTCACCGACCTGATCCGCGCCAACGCCGCCGGAACCGCTCGGATCGGGGTGGAACGCGACGGCCGGGCGCTGACGCTGCGTACGAACACGACGGTGTCGACGCGCCAGAGCCTGGACAACCCCGACGCCTTCACCGAGGTGGGTTTCCTCGGCGTCGGCCCCACCCAGCCGATCGTGCGCGGCGGACCGGGGGACGTCGCCGCGACGATGGGGCGTCTGGTGAAGCTGACCGGCGCGGCGATGGTGGACCTGCCGGCGCGGATGGTGGGCGTGGCCCGGGCCGCGGTCGGTGGCGAGCGGGAGCAGGACAGCCCGATGAGCGTGGTCGGAGCGAGCCGGGTCGCCGGCGAGCTGGTCACTGCCGAGGAGAACCCGTGGCGCACCCGCTTCTCGCAGGTGATCGGGCTGCTGGCCTCGGTGAACCTGTTCATCGCGCTGTTCAACTTCCTGCCGGTCCTGCCGCTCGACGGCGGGCACATCGCCGGTGCGTTGTACGAGGCGCTGCGGCGCGCCTGGGCGCGGCTGCGGGGCCGCCCCGACCCCGGCTACGTCGACATCGCCAGGCTGCTGCCGCTGGCCTACGGCTTCGCCCTGGTGCTGATCGTGATGGGCGTGCTGCTGGTGTGGACCGACATCGTCAACCCCGTACGACTTCAGTGAGGACAACGTCATGACCGCCATCGACCTCGGCATGCCCGCGGCTGCGCCCCCGGTGCTCGCCGAGCGCCGTCGCTCACGCCAGATCCGGGTCGGTGACGTGCTTGTCGGCGGCGACGCTCCCGTCTCGGTGCAGTCGATGACCACCACGCCGACGACGGAGATCGATGCGACGCTTCAGCAGATCGCCGAGCTCACCGCCGCCGGCTGCGACATCGTCCGGGTCGCCTGTCCGAGCCAGGACGACGCCGACGCGTTGCCGGCGATTGCCGGCAAGTCGCAGATCCCGGTGATTGCCGACATCCACTTCCAGCCCAAGTACGTCTTCGCCGCCATCGACGCCGGCTGCGCCGCCGTGCGCGTCAACCCGGGCAACATCCGCAAGTTCGACGACCAGGTCAAGCAGATCGCCGCCGCGGCCAAGGGCGCCGGCGTCTCGATCCGCATCGGGGTCAACGCCGGCTCACTCGACCCGCGGCTGTTGGCCAAGCACGGCAAGGCAACGCCGGAGGCCCTGGTGGAGTCCGCGGTGTGGGAGGCGGGGCTGTTCGAGGAGCACGACTTCCACGACTTCAAGATCTCCGTCAAGCACAACGACCCCGTCGTCATGGTCCGGGCCTACGAGCTGCTTGCGGCCAGCGGTGACTGGCCGCTGCACCTCGGCGTGACCGAGGCAGGCCCGGCCTTCCAGGGCACAATCAAGTCGTCGGTCGCCTTCGGTGCCCTTCTCGGCCAGGGCATCGGCGACACGATCCGCGTGTCGCTGTCGGCCCCGCCGGTGGAGGAGGTCAAGGTCGGCAACCAGATCCTGCAGTCGCTCAACCTGCGCCCCCGCAAGCTCGAGATCGTCTCCTGCCCGTCATGCGGGCGGGCGCAGGTCGACGTCTACACCCTCGCCGACGAGGTGACCGCCGGACTGGAGGGCATGGAGGTGCCGCTGCGGGTCGCGGTCATGGGCTGCGTCGTGAACGGCCCCGGCGAGGCGCGTGAGGCGGACCTCGGCGTCGCCTCCGGCAACGGGAAGGGACAGATCTTCGTCAAGGGCGAGGTCGTCAAGACCGTGCCCGAGTCTCAGATCGTCGAGACCTTGATCGAGGAGGCCCTGCGGATCGCCGAGGAGATGGGCGAGCCGGTCGACGGCGCCACCGGCGCCCCCACGGTCAGCGTCAGCTGACGCGGCTCGCTCCGAACTGGCCGGGGCGGCGCCCAGCTGCCGAACGGGTGCTGGCAGGACGCGGTGGCCGTACGCTGCGAGGCGTGCTTACGCCACTGCGCGGCAAACAGGGCGTCCGGCTGCTCGGCCCGCCCGACCTCGACCGCGTGCGTGCGCTGCTGGCCGCCGACCCCGTCACCCACGTCTTCATGGCCGACCGGGTCGAGTCCACCAAGCTCGACACCCGCTGGCTGGGCGGGCGAGTGTACGGCTACGTCGTCGACGGCGATCTGCTCGCGCTGTGCCATCACGCCGCGAACCTGGTCCCCGTCGGGTCGCAGCCAGCTGCGCTCCGGGCCTTCGCCGAGAGGGCGCTCGCCGACGGCAGGGCCTGCAGCTCCATCTTTGGTCCCGAGGACGCGGTGCTGGGTCTGTGGGACCTGCTGCGGGAGCGCTGGGGTCCGGCGCGGTCCCTGCGCCCGGGCCAACCGGTGTTGTCGATGAGCAACGAGAGCGCGGTCACGCCAGACCCTCGGGTCCGGGTCGTCCGCCTGGACGAGCTCGACGTCGTCTACCCGGCGTCGGTGGCGATGTTCACCGAGGAGATGGGCGTCTCGCCCGAGGCGGGCGGCGCCCCCGGTGCGTACCGCGCCCGGGTTGCCCAGCTCATCACCCAGGGGCGGCTGCTGGCCCGCATCGAGAATGGCAGGGTCTTGTTCAAGGCCGAGATCGGGGCGGTGACCCCTGCCGCCTGCCAGGTCCAGAGCGTGTACGTCGACCGCGTTTGTCGCGGGCGAGGTCTCGCCACCCAAGGCATGGCGACCGTCGTCGCAACCACCCTGCGGGCGTGGGCACCGATCGTCACTTTGTACGTCAACGCCGACAACGCCGCCGCTCGCAGGGTCTACGACACGGTCGGGTTCGAGCGCACGGGCACCTTCGCCACCGTGCTGCTGTGAGAGACGATGCCCGTGTCCTCGGTGCCGCCGCCGTCGGCCTCGGTGAGCTGGCCCGTCGCGGTCACCAGGATGCTGCTGATGCTGCTGCTGACGTTGTCGGTCGTGGTGGCCTGCACGGACAGCACCGCCCCCCGATCCGACCGGCGCGTCTCCAGCGCGCCCAGCCCGGACCCGCGGTCGGACCCACGCCCGCACACAGAGCCAGAACCCGACCCACGGCCGGATGCAGACCCGGGGCCGCGGCCGCGGACCGTGTCGCTGCTGGTGTCCGGGGACGTGCTGCTGCACGCGAAGACCTGGCGCACGGCCCGGGCTGACGCCCGGCGACGCGGCGAGCGGGGGTTCGACTTCGGGCCGATGCTCGCCGGTGTCGCACCGGCCGTCCGGGCCGCGGACCTCGCGGTCTGCCATCTGGAGACGCCGTTGGCCCCCGCACGGGGACCGTTCGCCGACTACCCGGCGTTCTCGGTGCCGCCCCAGGTGGTCCCGGGGCTGCGCGGCGCCGGCTTCGACGCGTGCACCACCGCCTCCAACCACAGCCTCGACCGCGGCGCCGCCGGGCTTGCCCGCACCCTGGGCACCCTCGACGCACAGGGGATGCGTCACGACGGCACCGCCCGGTCGCCGCGGGAGCAGCAGCGGCCGCTGCTGCTGGACGCGGGCGACGCGACGGTCGCGGTGCTCTCGTACACCTTCGGCACCAACGGCATCGCGCTGCCCGCCGGCGAGCCGTGGGCGGTCAGCCTGATCGACCCCGGACGCATCGTGCGCGAGGCGGCGGCGGCTCGTCGAGGCGGTGCGGACATCGTCGTCGTCGCGGTGCACGCCGGTACTGAGTACATGACCGCGCCCGACGACTACCAGACAGCTGTGGTGGACGCGATCACCCGCTCGCCGGACATCGACATCGTCTACGGCCACCACGCCCACGTGCCGCAGCCGATCGACCTGGTGCACGGCACCTGGGTCGCCTACGGGCTCGGCAACTTCGTCGCTGGCCAACAGACCGCCGCGCCGCGGACCTACCGGGGCGTGAGCGTGCAATTCGAGCTCACCGCGCAGCCGAGCCGCCAGGGCGGCGGTTTCGCCGTCAGCGACATCGCCTACCTGCCGACGATGATCACCGGCGACGACCCCTCCCGTCCCACGACGCGGGTGTTCGACGTACCCGCCGCGCTCGACGACCCGCAGACGCCTGCCCGGCTGCGGGCAGACCTGCGGGCCACGCTCGCCGACGTCGTCGCCGACGTGCTGTCGCGGGGCGCCGGCTCCGCCGACCCTGGCGTGGACGTGCACCTGCTGCGTCGCTGAGCCCGCGACCGGCTGGCATAGGCTCGCCCGCGTGCTGCGGATGTCGACCCTCTTTGTCCGGACCCTGCGCGACGACCCGGCCGATGCCGAGCTCGCCAGCCACCGGTTGCTGGTGCGCGCCGGCTACATCCGCCGCGCGGCGCCCGGGATCTACTCCTGGCTGCCGCTGGGATACCGGGTGCTCCGCAACGTGGAGCGGGTGGTGCGCGAGGAGATGGATGCCATCGGCGCGCAAGAGGTGCACTTCCCGGCGCTGCTGCCGCGCGAGCCGTACGAGGCCAGCAACCGGTGGACCGACTACGGCGCCAACATCTTCCGGCTCAAGGACCGCAAGGGCGCCGACTACCTGCTCGGTCCCACCCACGAGGAGATGTTCACGCTGTTGGTTAAGGACCTGTACTCCTCCTACAAGGACCTGCCGCTGTGGCTGTACCAGATCCAGACCAAGTACCGCGACGAGCCACGGCCGCGGGCGGGCATTCTGCGTGGACGCGAGTTCGTCATGAAGGACTCCTACTCCTTCGACATCTCCGACGACGACTTCATCGCCTCCTACGCCGCGCACCGCGCCGCCTACGTGCGGATCTTCGACCGGCTCGGCTTCGACTACGTCATCGTGGCCGCGATGTCGGGCGCGATGGGCGGCTCGGCCAGCGAGGAGTTCCTGGCCAGCGCCGCCGACGGCGAGGACACCTACGTGCGCTGCACGACGTGCGACTACGCCGCCAACGTCGAGGCCGTGCGGGTGCCGACCCCGCCCCCCCGAGACCACGCGGGGCTGCCGGCCGCGCACGCCGAACAGACCCCCGACACCCCGACGATCGGCACCCTGGTGGCGCACCTCGACGACGCCTTCCCCCGTACCGACCGGGCTTGGTCGGCAGCGGACACCCTCAAGAATGTGCTGGTCATGCTGCGCCACCCCGACGGCACCCGCGAGCCGCTGGCGATCGGCGTACCCGGTGACCGCGAGGTCGACGAGAAGCGCCTGCAGGCGCAGGTTGAGCCGGCCGAGCTGGAGGCGTTCACCGAGGCCGACTTCGCCGCCTACCCGGCGTTGCGCAAGGGTTACATCGGCCCGGGCGCCCTGGGTGCCGACAATGCCGCCGGGATCCGCTTCCTGGTGGACCCCCGGGTGGTGGCGGGCACCGTCTGGGTCACCGGCGCGGACGTGGACGGCAGCCACGTGCTCGACCTGGTGGCCGGCCGCGACTTCACCCCCGACGGGACCATCGAGGCCGCCGAGGTGCGCGAGGGTGACCTGTGCCCGGTCGACGGCGGCGCTCTGGTCGCCGCCCGCGGCATCGAGATGGGTCACATCTTCCAGCTCGGCCGCCGCTTCGCCGAGGCACTCGATCTCAAGGTGCTGGACGCCAACGGCAAGCTCGTCACGGTCACCATGGGCTCGTACGGCATCGGCGTCTCCCGGGCCGTTGCGGCGGTCGTCGAGAACTCCCACGACGATCTCGGCATCATCTGGCCCCGCGAGCTCGCGCCGGCCGATGTGCACATCGTCGCCACCGGCAAGGACCCGGCCGTCGGCGAGGCTGCGGAGCGGTTGGCGCATGGTCTGCAGGACAACGGCGTCGAGGTGCTCTACGACGACCGCCCGAAAGTGTCGCCGGGGGTCAAGTTCACCGACGCGGAGCTGATCGGGGTGCCCACCATCGTGGTCGTCGGCCGCAACCTCGCCGAGGGGCTGGTCGAGGTACGAGACCGCGCGAGCGGCGCCCGCGAGGACGTTGTCGTCACCGAGGCGCTCGACAAGGTGCTAACCGTCGTTCGGCCGCAGCGGCGGTGAGGTCGAGCAGCCGACCCGGAGCCGTCAGGGCGACACGAGACCGGGGAATGCGGTGGCCGACGCGCCCCAGTCCAGTCCCCGCGTGGCCGCGTCACTGAGCCAGCCGATCGCCGAGCGCCGCGTCGAGCCGCTGGAGGCCGCCACCAATGCTGCGTACACGGCGCCACAGCGCTCCTCCACGCCCTGAGCCAGCCTGGCCGCCGAGGTCTGGCCGGTGACGGGGCGCGGCAGCGCGTAGCCGCTCGCAGCGGGCACCGGGTCGAGGCCGTGATCGCGCAACAGGCTCTCCAGCCCTTCCCGGCGCTGTTGGTGCACGGCGAAAGCCTCCCGGGCCATCAGGGCGCCGGCCGTACCGGCGTCCAGGACGCCACCGCACACGCCGTAGGCGTAGATGGCAGCGTGCTCGGCCGCCAGCGCCGTCTGCGCGGCGGCGTCCGTCGGGTCGGTGCCGCTCATCGCTGACCCCCCTTTCGGACACCGTCCTGAGCAGCGGCCGCTGTCAACACGGTGGCGTGCTGGGCCAGGCAGGCGGCGCAGGACGCGAGAGCGCCGGCGAGCTCTCCGCTGCCGGCGCGAAGAGCCGCCGCCCTCGCCTCGGCAGCCGCTCGTTGCTCACGCCCCAGCAGGTCGACCAGCGCGGCGTGCTCGGCGGCCGGCACCCGGCCCCCGGCTCGTTCCCGCACTACGTCCCCGGCTGGGGTGAAGGCCCGGACGTGCTCCCGGTGTCGTTCGCTCATGGGTCGCAGGACTTCTCGCAGCCGGCCATGGCGCTCGGCGGTGGATTCCAGCCTCGCCGCGAGGTCGCCGGCGGTGGCAGCCACCTGTGCGGCCAGCATCAGGCCGGAGCGATCGGACCGGCCGACGGGCTGCGCGGTGGCGCTGCAGCCGCCGACCGCGATCGAGCACAGGCTCGTGGCCAGACCTGTCATACCGGCGCCCAGCACCTGTCGTCGAGACAGCCGCGTGGTCCTCACGGGCATGGACGGTACCGGGTGGGCACCCGTATAGGCTGAGATCGCCGCTAGGGCGGGCGACAGCACGGTGGCCGACAACCGCACAACGAGGAGGTGGCCGGTGAACAACGCATCCAGCGACCGCCTCGAGGAGTTGTTGTCTGCGACGGTCGCCGCGATCGGCGCCGACCTCGATGCGGTGGAGTTGGCCGCCGCCGGACGCCGCCAGGTGCTTCGCCTGGTGGTCGACAGTGACCGCGGCCTGACCCTCGACGACATCGCCGACGTGAGTCGTGCGGTCTCCAAGGAGCTCGATGCCACCGACACCATGGGCGAGCGGTCGTACACCCTCGAGGTCTCCAGCCGGGGCGTCGACCGTCCGCTCACGCTGCCGCGGCACTGGGCGCGCAACGTCGGTCGGCTCGTTGCCGTCACCATCGTCGAGCACGCGCCTGAGCCGAGGTCGCTGACCGGCCGGATCCTCGCCGCCGACGAGCACGGTGCCGACGTCGACGTCGACGGTGCACCGCACCGGGTTCCGTACGGCGACGTCAAGCGCGCCCTCGTCCAGGTCGAGTTCACACGCAAGGAGGGGTGACTCGGCATGGACATCGACATGGCTGCGCTGCGCATGCTCGAGCGGGAGAAGGACGTGCCCTTCGAGGTGGTGGTGGCGGCCATCGAACAGGCACTGCTGGTCGCCTACGAGCGCAGCGAGGGGTCCCAGCCCAATGCCCGCGTCGAGCTCGACCGCAAGACCGGCCACGTCGTGGTCTGGGCCCGCGAGGCAGGCGGCGACGCCGAGGACGGGCCGGCGGGACGGGAGTGGGACGACACCCCGACCGGCTTCGGCCGGATCGCCGCGACGACGGCCCGCCAGGTGATCCTGCAGCGGCTACGCGACGCCGAGGACGAACAGCGCTTCGGGGAGTTCTCCGGCCGAGAGGGCGACCTTGTGTCCGGCATCGTCCAGCAAGGCCGCAACCCCGAGGACGTGCTCGTCGACCTCGGCAAGCTCGAGGCACTGCTGCCGGCGGGCGAGCGGGTGCCCGGCGAGCGGTACGAGCACGGAACCCGGATCAAGTGCCTGGTGATCAGCGTGCGCAAGGGGATGCGTGGACCGCAGGTCATGGTGTCGCGCAGCCACCCGCACCTGGTCAAGAAGCTGTTCGCCATGGAGGTGCCCGAGATCGCCGACGGCAGCGTCGAGATCGCCGCCGTAGCCCGGGAGGCGGGCCATCGGACCAAGCTGGCGGTGTTCACGAGCGTCCCGGGACTCAATGCCAAGGGCGCCTGCATCGGCCCCATGGGTCAGCGCGTACGTGCGGTGATGAATGCCCTGCACGGCGAGAAGATCGACATCGTCGACTACGCCGAGGACCCGGCCGAGTTCGTTGGGCATGCACTGTCGCCCGCTCGGGTGTCGTCGGTGCAGATCGTCGACGCTGCCAGCCGGTCGGCGCGGGTGATCGTGCCCGACTACCAGCTGTCGCTCGCGATCGGCAAGGACGGGCAGAACGCCCGACTGGCGGCTCGGCTCACCGGCTGGCGCATCGACATCCGACCGGACACCCCAGGCGCAGCGGACTGACCCGTAGTCTCCGCTACGATGATGGGCGATGGCTCGCGTGGTGACGCGTACGTGTGTGGGGTGCCGGCAACGAGCGAGTGCAACCGAGTTGATCCGCGTGGTAGCGGTCGGTGCCGACACCCCCAGGGTGCTAGCTCCCGACCCTCGCAGGTCAGCCCCGGGCCGTGGGGCGCACGTGCATCCCACGACAACATGCTTTGACCTTGCCGAACGCCGACGCGCCTTCGGCCGTGCTCTCCTGCTGGAGTGCCCGGTCGACTCCGCTCGCGTACGGCGATCGATCGTCGGACCCGACGACGACCCAACAGGAAGTGAGTGACCGCTCATGAGCACTCGATGAGCCCCTCGAGATGATCATGTACGTCTAACAACCGGTCTGCGCCCGACGGTGGGCCCGGACCACGAAGGAGAATGGTGGCAAAGGCCCGCGTCCACGAGCTCGCCAAGGAGCTCGGCGTCCCCAGCAAGACGGTGCTGGAGACCCTGAAAGACATGGGGGAGTTCGTCAAGAGCGCCTCCTCCACCATCGAGGCGCCCGTCGTGCGGCGGCTCAATGAGCAGTTCGGTGAGCAGCTGAAGGCCCAGGCCAAGCCGGCCAAGAAGGCGGCCGCCTCGAAGACGGTGACGCCGGCTGCAGCGGCCCCCGCGGAGCCAGTCACACAGGCAGGCGGAGAGGCGCCGGCCGCGCAGTCTCCCGCCGTGGCCAGCCCCGAGTCCGAGGCCGCCGCCGGTGAGCCCTCCGCCTCGCCGGCTCCGGTGGTGGTGGAGCCCACCGCGCACGGGGGTCCTGCTACCCAGGAGCCCGCCCCCGATGGTTCGACAGCAACCGCCCCGCCACCTCCTCCGGGACCAGCTCCTCCGGCTGCGCCGCGCCCCGCGGCCCGTCCCGGCACTCCCGCCCCCCGGTTGACCGGCCGTCCGCCCGGCGGCGGTGCACCGCGTCCGGGCAACAACCCGTTCTCCTCCACGCAGGGCATGCAGCGCCCGGGTCGGCCCGGACCGGGCAGCGACCCGGCCGGCCTGCCGCCGGCGGCGCACGACGCCGGTGCTCCGAGCCGGTCCGAAGGCGTGCCCGGGATGCCACGCCCCAATCCGGCGATGATGCCTAAGCAGAGCGCCCCCGGTCTCCCCGGTCGTACCGGCGGGCCAGCGGGGCTGCGAGGTCGGCCCGCCCCCGGTGGGCGTCCCGCTGCCCCGGCCGGCCGCAGTGCTCCCGGTGGCGGGCGC
>JACCVL010000254.1 GCA_013698185.1 Nocardioidaceae bacterium | reverse complement strand
TTCACGCTGTCACCGGCGGGCAGGTCGGGCACCCGTTGCTGCAGGCCCGCGGCGCGGGCGCTGTCACTGCCCGCGACCACCACCGTCACGACATAGCTGGCCGACTTGTCGGAGGTGTTGGTGAGGCGGCCCTGCGCACCCCACTGCCCGTCCGCGTCGACATCGCACTGGAAATTGCTCAGGGCGCCCAGCTCGAGGCTGCCGCGGACGCCTGCCAGGGGTGCCGACTCGGTCGGCCTTGCTGCCTCGGCTCCCGTCGACGCCGCATCGCCGGAGTCCGTACCGGACAACAGGCCGCAGCCCGCGAGCACCGCGAACGAAGCGGTGAGGCCACCGACCGTGGCGGCCGTGCGCACGCGAGTCAGCACAGCACCGATCTCAGCACGCCGAGGCTGCCGACGCGGTCAGCCGCGCCGCCAGACCACGACCTGGCTGGTGTGGGCCGGCATCGGCACCGGGAGATTCGGTGTCACCGCGAGAGCCTCATGGGCGGCCAGCAGCTCGGACTCAAGCAGCCTCACCCGTTCGAGCAGTGCCTGCACCTGCTGCTCCAGCTCGAGCACCCGGCGTACGCCCTCGAGCCCGATCCCGTCGGCGGTGAGATGGGCGACGACCCGCAAGGCGTCGAGGTCGCGCAGGGAGTAGCGGCGACCGCCGCCGCCGGCGCGACCGGGGGTGACGAGCCCGAGCCGGTCGTAGGTGCGCAGCGTCTGCGGGTGCAATCCGGTCAGCTCGGCGGCCACGCTGATCACGAAGACAGGCAGGTCGGGGGCGGGTTCGCCGGGCCGCGGCCCGCCGGTCATGACCGACCACCCGCCGCGAACAGCGCCGCCCGCGGGTCGGCGGCGCCGCGCGCCACCCGATAGGCCTGCATCGCCTCGAGACCGGCACCGTCAAGACTCCCCGGCACCTGCACCTCGACTGTGACCAGCAGGTCGCCGGGGGTGCCGTCACGGCGCGGCACACCCTTGCCGCGGGCTCGGAACGTCCGCCCGGTCGGCGTGCCTGGCGGCACCTTGATCGACACCGGTGCGCCCTGCAGCGTCGGCACCGAGATGGTGGCGCCGAGTGCGGCCTCGTCGAAGCTGATCGGCACGGTGATCGTGAGGTTGTCACCGCGCCGGCCGAAGAGCCGGTGCGGCGCGACGTGCACCAGGACGTACAGGTCGCCCGGGTGCCCGCCACGCTCGCCGGAGGCCCCCTTGCCGCGCAGCCGGATGCGTTGGCCGTCGCGGACACCGGCCGGGATGCGCGCCTGCATCGTGGACGACGAGGTCGCGCGCCCCGAGCCGTGACAGGTGGGGCAGGCTTCGTCGACGACCATGCCGCGACCTCGGCACGAGGTACACGGCTCGGTCATCGCGAACAGGCCCCCGGATGCGCTGGTCTGCATCCCGGTGCCTTCGCAGTCGGGACACACCCGCGGCACGGTGCCAGCCTTGGCGCCGGTGCCACGGCAGTCGCGACAGGCCGCATCGCTGGTCGTGCGCAGCGGCAACGTCACCCCCTCGAGCGCCTGCTCGAAGGTGATGCTCGCCTCGGTCTCGACGTCGGCGCCCCGACGCGGCGGTGACGACGTGCGGGTGCGGGCGCCGCCACCCGGGGCGCCGGTGAAGATGCCGTTGAGCAGGTCGGAGATGTCGAACCCGCCGGCCCCACCGCCCGGCATGCCGCCGCCGGGGAACCGGGCATCCGGCCCCCGGGCGCCGGTGCCGAACAGCACCCGCTGCTCGTCGTACTCCTTGCGACGCTCGGGGGAGGAGAGAACCGAGTAGGCCTGTGAGATGGACTTGAAGCGCTCCTCGGCAGCCTTGTCGCCATGCTTGGAGTCGGGATGGTTGTCCCGCGCCAGCTTGCGATAGGCCTTCTTGATGTCGTCGGCCGACGCCTGTTTAGACACGCCGAGGACCTCGTAGAAGTCTTTACCGATCCAGTCGCTGCTCATGCCTCACCTCCCCGATCGCCGCTTCGTAGGCTGCTCAGTGCTCGTCGCTTCCCGGGTCGGGCGGCGCCTCGCCAGCCTCGGCGGGCTCGGCCTGCTCGGCCGGCTCGGCTGGCTCGGCTGGCTCGGACTGCTCGGCTGCCTCGTCCTGCGCCGCGCCTTCGGGCGGACGGTCGACGACCGCGACCCGGGCAGGGCGCAGCACCCGGTCGCCGACGCGGTAGCCCGGCTGCAGGATCCGCTGCGCGGTCGGGCCGTCGACCTCGTCGCTGTGCTCGTGCAGCAGCGCCTCGTGGATCCGCGGGTCGAAGGCCTCCCCCGGCTCACCGAAGCTCTCCAGCCCCAACCCCGCCAGCGTGCGCTCGAGGGAGTCAGCGACGGCTTTGAAACCGCCGGTGAGCTCGCCGTGCTGACGCGCCCTGTCGACATCGTCGAGCACCACCAGCAGTCCGGTCAGCACGGTCGCCCGAGCGGTGTCGCGAACCACCTCACGGTCCCGCTCCACGCGACGCTTGTAGTTGACGTACTCGGCCTGCAGGCGCTGCAGGTCGAGGGTGCGTTCGTCGAGCTGGCGGGTCAGCTCGATCGTCATGCCCTCGTCGACGGCGTCCGCGGTCTCGACCTCACCCTCGGCGGGCTCGGCGAGCCCGTCGACCATCTGGTCGACCTCCCCGCCGGCCGCCTCGGGCTCGTGCCGCTCTTGGCTCACCGAGCATCGCCCTCGGCGTCGCTCTCATCGACGATCTCGGCGTCGACGACGTCGTCGCCGCCGTCCTCAGCGCTTGCCGTCCCGCCGTCGGCACCGGGAGCACCGGCCTCGGACTCGCCGGCCGCCGCATACATGGCAGCGCCCATCTTCTGGCTGGACTCGCCGAGCGTCGTCATGGCGCGGCCCACCTCGTCGAGGTCGTCTCCCTCGAGCGCCTTCTTCAGCGCGTCGACGTCGTTCTGGACCTCCGTACGGAGCGCGTCGTCGATCTTGTCGGAGTTGTCGGCGAGGAACTTCTCGGTGGAGTAGACCAGCGAGTCAGCCTGGTTGCGGGTTTCGACCTGCTCCCGGCGCTTGCGGTCCTCGTCGGCGTACTGCTCGGCGTCGCGGACCATCCGGTCGATGTCGTCCTTGGACAACGCGGAACCACCGGTGATGGTCATCGACTGCTCCTTGCCGGTGCCACGGTCCTTGGCCGAGACGTGCACGATGCCGTTGGCGTCGATGTCGAAGGTGACCTCGATCTGCGGGATGCCGCGCGGGGCGGGCGGCAGGCCGGTCAGCTCGAAGGTGCCGAGCATCTGGTTGGACGCGGCGATCTCACGCTCGCCCTGATAGACCTGGATCGCCACCGAGGGCTGGTTGTCGTCGGCGGTGGTGAACACCTCCGAGCGCTTGGTCGGGATGGTGGTGTTGCGCTCGATCAGCTTGGTCATCACCCCACCCTTGGTCTCGATGCCGAGGCTCAGCGGAGTGACGTCGAGCAGCAGGACGTCCTTGACCTCCCCCTTGAGCACACCGGCCTGCAGGCTCGCGCCCACGGCGACGACCTCGTCGGGGTTGACGCCCTTGTTGGGCTCGCGGCCGCCGGT
>JACCVL010000285.1 GCA_013698185.1 Nocardioidaceae bacterium | reverse complement strand
CTGCGGGTAAGCGGACCCTTGCGGTGCGGCTCGGTGAGCCGGGCACCCGGATGCTGTTCGTGGGGCTGCACCTGGTCTCGCTGCTGGTGCTGGCCGGGCTCGTACCCCAGACCCGCTGGGTGCTGCTGGCGCTGGTCGCGCTCCCGCTCCAGGCCCGGGTGACCGGAGCGGTGCTGAGGCGGGCCCGGGGGGCCGGGCTTGTTCCGGTCCTGCGCGACACCGGCCGGGCCGAGCTGGTCTGGGCCGGCGGGCTGGCGCTCGGGCTGCTGCTGGCCTGAGGGCCTGGCCATGCGGCCCGCCCCACGCCACGTTTTACGTGGCGCAGCGCACGCACGGCCGGCTGGACGCGCAGGTTCAGTCGTCCTCGGCACGCCTGGCGTTGTCCAGGGTCTGGCTGACCCGCCGGGCCCGCGCATCCACATGCGCCGACAGGTCCGCGCGCAGGCCGCGCAACAGCCACAGCGACGCCACTGCCGACACCACCAGCGCAGCGACCGCGAGGGCGAGCACCGTCTGCTCGTTCCACGTCAGCCAGCGCGAACCGACCACCCACAGCAGGCCGAAGGTGATGAGGAACAGCCAGACCCGGGCGACGGTGTACATGATCAGCGCGCGCATGCCGCCTCCCCGCCGACCGGTCCGGCGAGCACCCCGGCATACCACCGGGGGTCGACGTTCCCGCCGCTCATGACCACGACCGTACGCCCGCCGGGCAGCCGGTCGGCTCGGGTCATCAACGCGGCGGTCGTGACCGCGCCGCTGGGCTCGGCCACCAGCCGGGATCCGGCCGCCAGCACCCGCACCGCCGCGGCGATCGCGTCCTCCTCGACCGTCACGATGTCGTCGACGAGCGCCTGCACGTGCGGCCAGGTGAGCTCGCCGAGGGTCGTGGCACGCAGGCCGTCGGCCGCGGTACGCGCGGCCTCGCTCACCGACAGGGTCTGCTTCGTGCCGGTGGAGAGGCTCGCGGCGGCGTCCCCGGCCAGCGCCGGCTCGCAGCCGATGATGCGCACGCCGGGGACCAGGGCGCGCAGCGCCACGGCGACACCCGCGATCAGCCCGCCGCCACCGACCGGCACCAGCACCATCTGCACGTCCGCGAGGTCCTCGGCGATCTCGAGCCCGACGGTGCCCTGCCCGGCGATCACGTCGGGGTGGTCGTACGGCGGGATCTCGACGGCACCGGTACGCGCCGAGATGTCGGCGCAGGCATTCATCCGGTCGGCTGCCGGTACGCGGACGAGCTCGGCGCCGGCGCCGGCGATCAGGTCGACCTTCACCTGCGGGGCGCCGTGCGGGACGACCACAGTGGCGCCGATCCCGACCTGCCGGGCGGCGTAGGCCAGCGCGCTGCCGTGATTGCCCGAGGAGTGCGTCACCACCCCCCTCCTGCGCTGCTCAGCGCTGAGCCGAGCGATGGCGTTGGTGGCGCCGCGGAGTTTGAACGCCCCGGTGGCCTGCAGCGACTCGGCCTTGACCCAGACCGGGCCGCCGGGTGACCACGAGGCCGGCAGCAACGGCGTCCGCAGGCACGTGCCGCGGATGCGAACGGCGGCGGCGCGTACGTCGTCGAGACCCACCAGAGGCTGCGTGTCGAACGCTTCGGGCTGCACGGGGCCAGCCTCCCATGTGGTCGATGGCCGGTCGGTGGCCCAGGAGTGCTGGCTCCGCCCGCGCGTTGGCCGAAGTCGACCTACGCTGGGGGTGTGGTTAAGGCGTTCGTGGTAATCGTGGCTGTCGGGCTCAGCGTGTACTGCCTGTACGAGATCGCGGGGACGCCCGCCCGGGCCGTGCGGGCGATGCCCAAGGCGGTGTGGTTCCTGGTCGTGCTGGTGCCGATCGCCGGGCCGCTGGCATGGTTCCTGGGCGGGCGCGAGGCGCCGCGGGCCGGTCCGCCGCCCCGCCCGCAACCGCGGGTCGTCGGCCCCGACGACGACCCGGACTTCTTGTGGCGTATCCAGCAACGCGAGCGCCGCAGCAAGCGCCAGGGCGGCGACGAGGACCCGCCCCCCGCGGAGCCGACCTGACGCACCGTCGCCTGGAGCGGCGATGCGTCAGAACGCGTAGGAGTGCAGCCCGGACACGAACAGGTTGATGCCGACAAAGTTGAACAGGAAGGTCGCGAAGCCGACCAGCGCCAGCACCGCCGCACCCCTGCCGCGCCAGCCGGCGGTGGCACGGGCGTGCAAGTAGCCGGCGTAGACCACCCAGGTGATGAACGCCCAGACCTCCTTGGGGTCCCAGCCCCAGTAGCGACCCCACGCGTTCTGGGCCCAGATCGGTCCGGCGATGAGGGCGGCGAAGGTCCACAGCGGGAACGCGAACGCATGCACCTGGAAGGCCAGCCGGTCCATCTGCTCGGTCGTGGGCAGCCGGCCCAGCGGGCCGGTCGTGACCGGCGCGCCGGCGCGCTGCTCGGCGCGCTGCTTGAGCAGGAACAACGCCGAGGTGCCCGCGCCGACGACGAACGCGCCGCCGGCGATGGCAGCGGCGGACACGTGCAGGACCAGCCAGTACGAGTCCAACGCCGGCACCAGCGGCCCGGCGGGCACGTAGACCAGGATCGCCAGCCCGAGGACCACGACGGCGAAGCCGGTGACGATTGGCGCCAGCCACTGGATTCCCGCCCGCAGCACCAGCCCGAGGTAGACAACCAGCACCACGAGCGCACCAGTGACGGCGAACTCGTACATGTTGCCCCACGGGACCCGCCCGGCCGCCAGCGCGCGAGCGAGCACGCCGGCAGCAAGCAGCGCGGTGCCAAGAACAGTCAGCGACAAGCCGGCCTGGCCGAAGCGATCCGGCCGCGACGGGCTGGGCGAGGTCTCCCCCTCAGCCGCCACCCCGGTCGCGGGCGACGACCCGCCCGCGCTGTGCCCGCCCGCGGACACCAATGAGGCGTCGCTGTCGAGGCGAGCCGGCCGGACCTCCCTGGCGGCGGCCCACTCCACCAGGTGTGTCAGCCATGCCAGCGCCAGCACGACGGTGGCGGACGCGACACCCACATTGGCCAGCTGGGCCAGCGCCTCGGTGTTCATGCCAGGTCTCCCTTCTGCGGCAGGTGTCTCAGCTCGGCGACCAGCTCGTCGAGGTCGCTGACCGGGTCGGCGCGGGCCACCCGGTCGAGCAGGGCGACCTCGACCACGGTACGTCCGTCGCCGGCGGGCCGCGCCCGCACCCAGGCCCGGCGCGGCCGTACGTACAGCGACAGCAGCAGGCCGCCGATGGCGACGACCAGCCCGGCGAGCGGCAGCCACGCCAGCGGGGCAGAGGCGATCTGCAGCCGGGCGAACTCCGCCACCTTGTCGAAGGTGACGCTGCCGAGCCCGTCGGGCAGCCGGGCGGTGTCGCCTGGCTGCAGCAGCAGCCGCTCGGGGCTCTGGTCGTCACCTTGGACGACGTCCAGGTCGTCCTTATCGAGGCTGTACACCGACTGCGGCTCACCGCCGTCGAGCCCGAGATCGCCGGAGTAGACGAACAGCGACAGCGCCGGGTTGGTCGCCTCGGGGAAGACCGACACCGGCAGCCCGTCGGGCCCACGCGCGGCCGTGGGCAGGAAGAAACCTTCCATGCCCAGCTGCGCCGGCTCCGCGTCGGGCACCTTGAGCACGCCCTCGCTCACGTACGAGGAGTCGGTGGGCAGGAACGGCACCGGGCCGGAGGAGACGACCTGGCCGTCGCCGTCTCGGACGGTCACAACCGGGGCGTATCCGCTGCCGACGAGGAACACCGACGTGCCCTCCACGCTCAGGGGGTGGTTGACCTCGATGTCGAATGGACGCGGGGTCTGCCCCGGCGCCGGCGTCACCGTCCCGGTTGCCTCGAACAGCTTGGGCTGGCCGGCCTGCGCGCCGTCGGTCTGGAAGTCGGCGGTCAGCGTCTGCAGCGACAGCGTGAACGGCGGCAGCGACGACCCGGTCGCCAGTGCGCCGGACGTGAACTCGTCGTACTGGGTGAGGGTGTTGGAGAAACCGCTGCCCTCCACGACGATCACGTTGCCGCGATAGCCCCACAGGCTCCCGATGGCGACACCGACGAGGACCACGACGAGGCTGACGTGGAAGATCAGGTTCCCGGCCTCACGCAGGTAGCCCTTCTCGGCCCGGACTGCCCCCGGGTCGACGTCGACCCGGAACCGTCGCCGTCGCAGCACGGCGGCCGCGTGCTCGAGCACCGCGTCGGCGCCGGTTCGGCCGGAATCGGCACCCACCTCGTAGGTTGCGTACGCGGGCAGCCGGTCCAGCCGGCTCGGTGCCCGCGGCGGGCGGGCGCCCAGGGCCCGGGCGTAGACCTGCGTGCGGGGGATGATGCACCCGATCAGCGAGACCACCAGCAGCAGGTAGATCGCGGAGAACCAGGGCGAGGAGTACACCGAGAACACGCCGAGGCGGTCCAGCCACGGCGACAGGTCGGGGTGTGTCAGCCGGAAGCGGGCCACCGCGAGGGAGTCGACGCCCTCCTGCGGCACCAGTGATCCCGGCACAGCGGCCATCGCCAGCACCAACAACAACAACAGCGCCGTACGCATCGACGTCAGCTGCCGCCAGGCCCAGCGGCCCAGCTCGCCCGGGGACAGTGTCGGCGGGCCCACCGGGGCGTCGGGCTCGATGCGGCCCCCTCCCGGAGGGGCCGCACCGCGAGTGGCCGGTGCGGTCGTGTCGGCGCTCATCTGCTCAGACCGCCGTCGTAAAGACCGGCACCCAGCCGCGCAGCGAGGCCACCCAGACATCCCACCAGCCGGTGAGCATCAGCACCCCGACGGCCACGAGCATCGCCCCGCCGATGCGGGTCACCAGCAGCTGGCGACGCCTGACCCAGGCCGCCGCACCGAGCATCCGCCGAAACGCCAGCGCCGAGACGATGAACGGGACGCCGAGCCCCAGGCAGTAGAACAACGTCAGCAGCGCGCCGCGGCCGGCACTGGCCTCGTCCAGCGACAGGGCAAGCACCGCGGTCAGCGTCGGGCCAAGGCACGGCGTCCAGCCCAGCCCGAACAGCACCCCGAGCAGCGGGGCGGCAGCCACCCCGACGTCAGGCACCCGGTGCACGCGGACGTCGCGCTGCAGGAACGGCACCGCGCCGAGGAAGGCGAGTCCCATCACGACCACGACGGCGCCCAGCACGATGCTCAGCGTGCGCTGGTTGGTGAGGAACCAGGTCCCCACCGCGCCCATCAGGGTGCCGAGCGATACGAAGACGAACGAGAAGCCGAGCACGAACAACCCGGTGCCGGCCAGCATCCGCCCCCGGCGCCCGCCCGCGAGGTCCGCACCGGACAGCCCCGTCACATACGAGACGTAACCAGGCAGCAGCGGCACCACGCACGGGCTGAAGAAGCTCACCAGACCGGCGACGACCGCCACCGGGATCGCCAGCAGCAGCGAGCCGCTGAGCGCGGTGGACTCGAACCACTCACCCATCGGCCGGCCCTCCCAGAAGCGCGATATGCCGCACCCACAACCGCCGCTCGGCCGCGATCACGAGACGGCGGCCGGGCGGATGGAGGGCGGGAGTGGGCACGGGCCTCAGGCTCCGAACTGCTGGTCGTCGGCTGGCCCCAGCAGGTCGGCGGCGGGCTCGTTGTAGGCCACCGACTGGATGGTGTCGCCGACGTAGGTGAGCGAGGTGACGCTCGCCAGGGCGCACTGGCGCTGTCGCGGATCGTGCACGTAGCGGCGCCCCTCGGCCGCGCACCGTGCAATCCACACCGGCAGCTGGTGCGACACCACCACGGCCTCCCGCCCGCGGGCGGCATCGCGGGCATCGCCGGCGGCAGAAAGCATCCGGGCAGCGATCTCGACGTACGGCTCGCCCCAGGAGGGACGGAACGGGTTGCGCAGCCGCCACCACGCGCCGGGGTGCCACAGCGCGCCGTCGCCCACGCCGAAGGTCTCGCCCTGGAAGGAGTTGCCGGCCTCGAGCACCCGCTCGTCGATGTGCACGTCGAGGTCGAGCGCCGCCGCAGTCGGCGCGGCGGTCTCCTGCGCCCGCTCCAGCGGCGAGGACACCAGGTGGGTCACGTCGCGCCCGGTGAAGAAGCCGGCCGCCCGCTCGGCCATCTTGACGCCGAGCTCGGACAGGTGGAAGTCGGGGAGCCGGCCGTAGAGCACGCCCGAGGGGTTGTAGACCTCACCGTGGCGCAGCAGGTGCACCACGGTGCGGGTGTGTGTCTCGGGCGGGACCGGTTGGCTCACTGCGCTGCTCCTGAGTCGGATCGTGCGTCTGGACGGGCCGCGGCGGCGGCGCGGGCGGCACGCGGAAGGGCGGTAGCGAGCCGGTCGATGGCGGCCTGGTCGAGCGCGGCGTTGACGAACCACGCCTCGTACGCGCTGGGCGGTAGCCACACCCCATGGGCCAGCATGGCGTGGAAGAAGGCGCTGAACCGGTACAGCTGCTGGTCCTGGGCGCCGGTGAGGTCGACGACGGCCTGGCGGGGCGGATCGCCGAAGAAGATGCTGAACATGTTGCCCGCCGACTGCGCCAGGTGCGGAACGCCCTCGGCGGTGAGGGCGTCGGAGGCCAGGGCCTTGATGGTCGCGGCGGTCCGGTCCAGGCCGGCGTACAGCTCATCGGTCGCCAGCCGCAGTGCGGTCAGCCCGGCGGCGGCGGCGACCGGGTTGCCCGACAGCGTGCCGGCCTGGTAGACGGGTCCCTCCGGGGCGAGCTGGCCCATCACGTCGGCCCGGCCGCCGAAGGCCGCCGCCGGGAAGCCGCCGCCCATCACCTTGCCGAAGGTTGTGAGGTCGGGGGTCCAGCCCTCGACCGCGCCGTCGAGGCCCCACCAGCCCGAGCGGTGCACCCGGAAGCCGGTCATCACCTCGTCGCTGATCAGCAGCGCACCGTGGGCTTGGCAGGTGGCGGCCAGGAAGGCGTTGAACCCCGGCAGCGGCGGGACTGCGCCCATGTTGCCGGCGGCGGCCTCGGTGACGACGCAGGCGATCCGCGCACCCTGCTCGGCAAAGGCCCGCGCCACCGCATCGGTGTCGTTGTAGGGCAGCACGATGGTGGCCGCCGTGGCCGCCGCCGGCACGCCGGGTGTGCCGGGCAGCCCGAAGGTCACCACTCCGGACCCGGCCGAGGCGAGCAGGCTGTCGACGTGCCCGTGGTAGCAGCCGGCGAACTTCACCACCAGGTCGCGGCCGGTAACACCGCGCGCCAGCCGCACCGCCGACATGGTGGCCTCGGTGCCGGACGAGACCAGCCGCACCTGCTCGACAGACGTGCGCGCGATGATCTCCTCGGCAAGGTCCACCTCGACCTCGGTGGGCGCGCCGTACGACGTGCCGTGCGCGGCGGCGGCGGTGACCGCCTCGACGATCGCGGGGTGCGCGTGACCGTGCAGCAGCGCGCCCCACGACGACACCAGGTCGACGTACTCGCGTCCGTCCGCGTCGGTGACGTAGGCCCCCCGGCCCGAGGCGACGAAGCGAGGGGTGCCGCCGACGGCGCGGAAGGCTCGCACGGGGGAGTTCACGCCGCCGGGGATCACCCGGCGCGCCCGCTGCATCAAGGCAGCCGACACCGGCGCGTCGAAGGGGTGGGCAGCGGTCGGCGCTTCGATCACGGCGCCATTGTCCTCGACGGAGGCCGCAGCCCGTCGGGCCCCACCCGAGGCTGTGCCTGGTCGCTGCGGCATGGCCCGGTCAGCCGCGCTCGGCGAGCAGCCCCGCCGCCTCCGCCGCCCAGTACGTGAACACGATGTCGGCGCCGGCGCGACGAATGCCGATGAGCACCTCGAGAATCGCACGCTCGCGGTCGATCCAGCCGCGCTGGGCTGCCGCCTCGACCATGGCGTACTCGCCGGAGACGTTGTAGGCGGCGACCGGCACGTCGACGGCCTCGCGGACCGCGCGGACCACGTCCAGGTAGCCCAGCGCCGGCTTCACCAGCACGACGTCCGCACCTTCGGCGACGTCGGCGCGGACCTCGCGCAACGCCTCGCGGACGTTGGCGGGGTCTTGCTGATAGGTACGGCGGTCGCCGACCAGCGAGCTGGCGACGGCGTCCCGGAACGGTCCGTAGAACGCCGAGGCGTACTTCGCGGCGTAGGCCACGATGCCGGCGCCGGAGTGGCCGCCGCCGTCCAGCGCCTGACGCACCGCGGCCACCTGGCCGTCCATCATCCCGCTCGGCCCGACCTGGTGGACCCCGGCCTCGGCGTGCACCAGCGCCATGTCGGCATAGCGCTGCAGCGTCGTATCGTTGTCGACGCCACCGGCGGCGTCGAGCACTCCGCAGTGCCCGTGATCGGTGAACTCGTCGAGGCACAGGTCGCTCATGACGACGAGGGCGTCACCGACCTCCGCGACGACGTCAGCGATCGCCACGCTGAGCACGCCGTCCGGGTCGGTGGCCCCGGAACCCACGGCGTCCTTGTGCTCGGGGACGCCGAACAGCATCACCCCACCGAGACCGAGCGCGGCCGCGTCGGCGACCGCCTTGCGCATCGACTCGCGGGTGTGCTGGACGACCCCGGGCATGCTCGCGATCGGCGCCGGCTCCGACAGGCCCTCGCGGACGAACAGGGGCAGCACCAACTGCCCGGGCCGCACGTCGGTCTCGGCGACGAGGTCACGCACTGCCCCAGTCGACCGGAGCCGACGTGGACGCTGCTCGGGGAAGCCCACCGCTCAGGTGGCTCTGCGTCGGGCCGGAGCGCGTCGCTCGGACGGGCGGATGACCGGCTCGCCGGCCTCGATCGCGGCCACGCGGCGGCGGTCACCGAAGTCGGCCAGCGCCTCGGCCAGCGCCTCGACCGACGGCGAGTCGGCCAGAACGTCGACCCGCAGACCGTGCTCCTCCGCCGTCTTGGCGGTCGCCGGGCCGATGCAGGCGATCACCGTGCTCGGGTGTGGCTTGCCCGCGATACCGACCAGGTTCCGCACCGTGGAGGACGAGGTGAACACGACCGCGTCGAAGCGGCCCGCCTTGATCGCCTCCCGGACCGGGGCGGGCGGTGGCGCGGCCCGCACGGTGCGGTAGGCGGTCACGTCATCGACCTCCCAGCCCAACTCCTGCAGCCCGGCCATCAGCGTCTCGGTGGCGATGTCGGCGCGCGGCAGGAACACCCGGTTGATGGGGTCGAGCACCTCGTCGAACGGTGGCCAGTCCTCGAGCAGGCCCCGGCCCGACTGCTCCCCCGACGGGACCAGGTCGGGACGGATGCCCCAGGTGCGGATCGCGTCCGCGGTCGCCTCTCCCACGGCGGCCACCTTGAGGCCGGAGAAGGCACGAGCGTCCAGGCCGTACTCGTCGAACTTCTCCCGCACCGCACGCACCGCGTTGACCGAGGTGAACGCGACCCACTCGTAGCGGCCCTCGACCAGACCGCGGACCGCCTTGTCCATCTGCTGGGGGTTGCGCGGGGGCTCGACGGAGATCGTGGGGACCTCCTCGGCGACGGCGCCGTGGCCGTGCAGCTGCTCGGACAGCGGCCCGGCCTGCTCCTTGGTACGCGGCACCAGCACCCGCCAGCCGAACAGCGGCTTGGTCTCGTACCAGCTGAGCTGCTCGCGCAGGTCGACGTTGGCTCCGACCACGACCACCACGTCGGCGTCGGCCAGCTCGGGGTCGGTGGGGTCGGCGTCGACGCCGGCCGCGAGATCGGTGCCCACGGCGTCCAGGGTCGTGACGGTCGTCAGCTGGGCTGTCGTGGTGCCCCCACGGGTCACCGACACCGCGGTGTCGCCGGATCGGCCCGCTGCCACCAGCGCCGCAGCGGCGGCGGACACGGTCGGGGTCAGGTCGCCTCCGGCCGGCACCAGTAGCACCAGCGTGGTGTCGCCGGCATAGGCCGTCCAGTCGATGCGGCGGGCGTCGTCGACCCGGGCCACGGCGAAACGCTCGCGATTGCGGGTCGTCAGCGGCACCCCGGCGTAGGCCGGGACCGCCAGCGCGGTCGGCACCCCGGGGACGACCTCGACCGCCAGACCGGCCTTGCGGCAGGCCTGGGCCTCTTCGGAGCCGGTGCCATGACTCAGCACGTCGCCGGCGAGCAGACGCACCACGCGGGCACCGCCCCGCGCCTGCTTGACCACGATGCGTCCGCGGGCAGCGGGCGTGAGCGGGGCGCCGGCATCGGTGTACCCACCGTCGACAACGACGGGCACCTCAGGCAGCCCACCGGTTCCGGATGCGCCGGCGCGAACCGAGTCCACCAACCGCTGGTGGGCGGGCGACTCGGTGACCACGATCTGCGCAGTACGGATCAGCTCCGCCGCGCGCATCGTCAGCAGACCCGGGTCGCCGGGGCCGGTGCCGACGAACGAGACCCTGCCGGGTCGCCCTGCCGAGCTGGCCCGCCGTGCGGTCGAGCTGGTCGTACGGGTGGTCGCAGTGCTGGTCACAAGGTCCTTCTTTGGACGTCTCGGCGGAGGTGTGGACGAGGAGGCATGCGTCACGGCTCGGACTCCGCCCTGTCGTCGAGCAGCGGGCCCGCGCCTTCGGCCAGCATCTGGGCGGCGAGCTTGCTGCCGACGTGTGCTGGCTCGAGCGGTGAGCCTGTCGTCGACAGCCGGACCGACGGGTGCCCGCCGACACCGACGATCACTCCGCGCAACCACAGTTCATCGGTCTCCTCGGACCCGTCCGCATCCACCGACACGCGTTCGGCGAGAGCCCCCAGCGGTGCCGAGCAGCCGGCCTCGACAGCGGCGAGGAAAGAGCGTTCGGCAGTCACACAGATACGGGTGGGAGCGTCGTCGAGAGCGGTGCGCAGATCGTCGCCCAGGCGGTCGTCGGCCCGGCACTCGACGCCAAGCGCGCCCTGACCCGGAGCCGGCAGCATCTGCAGCGGGTCGAGTACCTCGGTGACCTCACCGAGGCGGCCCAGCCGCGCCAAACCGGCCCGGGCCAGCACGACGGCGTCGAGCGAGCCGTCGTGCACCGTGCCCAGGCGAGTGTCGACGTTGCCCCGCAGGTCCACCACCTCGAGCCCGAGGCCCAGCGCGTGCAGCTGGGCGGCGCGCCGCGGCGAGCCGGTCCCGATCCTGCTGCCGACCGGGAGCTCACCGAGCGTCAGACCGTCGCGGGCAACGAGCACGTCGCGGGGGTCCTCTCGTGGTGGGACTGCTGCCAGGCGGATGCCGTCGGCGACGGCGGTGGGCAGGTCCTTGAGTGAGTGCACGGCGACGTCGATGCGGTTGGCCAGCAGTGCCTCACGCAGCGCAGACGTGAACACCCCGGTGCCCCCGATGGCACTGAGCCTCCCCTGGTCGACGTCACCACGGGTGGCGATCTCGACCAGCTCGACCTCGCGACCACTGGCGCTGCTCAGCGACGCTGCGACCGTGCTGGTCTGGGCCCGGGCCAGCATGCTGGCCCGGGTGCCGATCCGGATGGGCATGCTCATCGGGTCTCCCCGCCGTCGGGCAAGACGTCAGGGCCAGGGTCGAGGTCGACGCGGGTGACGGCCTCGACGGTGCCCGAACGCAGCGAGAACAGCTCGGCGAGCACCTCCGCGTACGACATGCCCGCGGGCGGGCCAGTGAGCTCCTTGACCCGTGTCGTCGGTGCGTGCAGCAGCTTGCCGGCGACTCTGCGGACGGTCAGCTCGACCTCTGCGGCCGTGGCGTCGTCCAGGTCGGGCAGCCGCGCGAGCAACCGCGTCAGCTCGGCGTCGACCACGTCGGTGGCCATGGACCGCAGCGCGACGACCGTGGGCGTTGCCCGGGCACTGCTGCGGGCGCCGAGGAAGGCCAGCACCTCTTCACCCACGATCGCGCGCACCCGCTCCACGTCGGCCGCGGCCGCACCGTTGGCGAGGTCGTCGGCGAGTGCGGCCAGCCCGACATAGACAGCAGCCGGTGCCGAGGCAACCTCGGGGTCGACGTCGTGCGGCAGCGCGAGGTCCACGATGGCCAGCGGGTTGGCGGGTGAGCGACGGGCCAGCGGTTCGCCCAGCTGGCCGGCATGCACCACGACACCGGCGGCGCCGGTGCACGAGACGATCACGTCGGCCGCGGACAGCTCGGCCGTCAGCTCGTGGAAGCCGGCCGATCGTCCGCCCACGGACGCAGCCAGCCGGGCGGCCCGGTCGGGTGTGCGGTTGACGACAACCACCTCGCCGGCCCCACGGCGGGCGAGGTGTGCCACCGCCAGCCCTGCCATCGCACCGGCACCGACGACGACGGCCCGGGCGCCCTCGACCGCGACGCCGAGCGCCGCCACCCGGTCGAGCGCCGCCGATACCACCGACGGTCCCGCCTGGTCGATACCGGTCTCGGCGTGCCCGCGCTTGCCGACCCTGAGAGCCTGCTGGAAGGCGCCGTTGAGAACCGGGCCGACCGAGCCCTGCTCCTGGCCGCGCTGCAGGGCAGCTCGCACCTGACCGAGGATCTGGCTCTCGCCGACGACCATCGAGTCCAGGCCGGCCGCCAGGGCGAACAGATGCGCGACCGCCGCATCGTCGTAGTGGACGTACAGGTGCGGCACCACGTCGTCTCGAGCGGCCCCGACCAGCGACGCGAACAGGTCCGAGATGGCCTCGACGCTGCCATGGAAGCGGTCGACGTCGGCATAGACCTCGACCCGGTTGCACGTGGACACGACCAGGGCCTCGGTCGCGTGGTCGGTCTGTCCGACCTCGAGCGCCAACTTGGCGGCGCCGTCGGCGTCCAGAGCCAGCCGCTCGAGCAGCGCGACGGGTGCGCTGTGGTGGGAGATCCCCACGGCCAGGATGCTCATCCGGTCACCGCCTCCTGCCGGACGGGCAGGCTTCTCGCGGCCACCGGGTCGACGTTGGACTTGCGCTGCTCGTGGTAGGCCAGGATTTGCAGCTCGATGGACAGGTCCACCTTGCGGACGTCGACCCCGTCCGGCACGGCCAGCACTGTCGGCGCGAAGTTCAAGATGGCCGAGACTCCGGCGCCGACCAGCCGGTTTGCCACCTCCTGGGCAGCAACACCCGGGGTCGTCAGCACACCGATGGACACCGCGTGCCCGGCGACGATGTCCTCGAGGTCGTCGAGATGACGGACAGCGACACCGCCGTACACCTCACCCACCCGGTCGGCGTCGTTGTCGACGAGCCCGGCGACCCGGAAACCTCGCGACGCGAACCCGCCATAGCCGGCAAGCGCCTGACCGAGGTTACCCATCCCGACGATGACGACCGGCCAGTCCTGGGTGAGGCCGATCTGACGGGCGATCTGGTAGCGCAGGTACTCGACCTCGTACCCGACACCGCGGGTGCCGTACGACCCCAGATGAGAGAGATCCTTGCGCAGCTTGGCGGAGTTGACCCCGGCGGCCACGGCGAGCTCCTCGCTGGAGGCCGACACGACGCCCCGCTCGGCCAGCGCCGTCAGCGCGCGCAGATAGACCGGCAGCCGAGCGACGGTCGCCTCGGGGATGCCCCGGGCACCCGCGGCGCGGGGC
>JACCVL010000276.1 GCA_013698185.1 Nocardioidaceae bacterium | reverse complement strand
GAGCCGACCCGGGCGCGACCCCGACGCCGGCCCAGCGACCGGCCCAGCGACCGGCCCTGCGGCGGAGGGCCGGCACGAGCCGGTGCACCTGCCCGACCAGTCCGACTTCGACCTCGACTCGCTGGCTCGCGAGGGGCTGCGCGAGCCGCGCGAGCAGCTGGGCAGGGCCGGGCCGGGCAGCCACGACGGCACCGGCCGGGTGCGGCTGCACTTCACCCCCGCCGAGCGGTCGTACGCCGTCCCGCCCGGCGTGACGGTGTTCGACGCCGCGAGCTGGAACGGCATCGCCATCGACTCGACCTGCGGCGGGCACGGCACCTGCAAGAAGTGCAAGGTCCAGGTGACCGCGGGCGCCGTGCCCGTCACCCGGCTGGACACGCGCGCGTTCAGCGCCGACCAGCTGCAGGCCGGCTGGCGGCTGGCCTGCCGCGCCGCCGCCACCAGCGACCTGAGCATCGAGGTCCCCCCGCTGGCCACCCGACCCAAGGCCGCCACGGTCGGGGTCGGCCGTCAGGTGATTCTGCGCCCGGCGGTGCAGAAGCGCTTCGTCCAGCTCGACGAGCCGACGCTCGTCGACCAGCGCCCCGACCTGCGGCGGCTCACCGACGCCGTCGACGACCTCGAGGTACGCCCGACGCTGCACGTGCTCCGCCGGTTGTCGCGCGTGCTGCGCGACTCCGACTTCGCCGTGACGGCGGTCGTCGTCGACGACCTGCTCATCGACGTCGAGCCCGGGGACACGACGGGAGCTCGCCACGCCATCGCCTTCGACCTCGGCACGACGACGGTCGTGGCCACCCTGCTCGACCTCGGCACCGGTACGCCGCTGGCGGTGGCGTCGATGCTCAACGCCCAACAGCCCTTCGGTGCCGATGTCATCACCCGCATCTCCGCCACCATGCTCGACCCGACCGCACTACAGCGGCTGCAAGACCTCGCGCGCGAGACCCTCGACACCCTCGTCGGTGATGTCTGCGCCGAGGCGGGTGTCGAGCGCAGCGGCGTCTACGAGGTGGCCGTCGCCGGCAACGCCACCATGACCGCCCTGCTGCTCGGCATGGACCCGGAGGCGTTGGGCGTCGCCCCGTTCGTCATGACCGCAGAGTCCTTCAGCGGGCTCGTCGCCGCCGAGCTGGGCATCGTCGTGCACCCCGCGGCGCCGGCTCACGTGTTCCCCGCGCTCGGCGCCTATGTCGGCGGCGACATCGTCGCCGGCATGCTCGCCTCGGGGATGGACCGCGACAAGCGGTTGCGGCTGTTCATCGACGTCGGCACCAACTGCGAGATCGTGCTGGCCGACGGCGACACCATCCTGGCCACCGCCGCGCCGGCAGGCCCGGCGTTCGAGGGTGGGGCCATCCGGTGCGGGATGCGGGCGGCACCTGGTGCGATCGAGGTGGTCCGGATCGGTGCGGACGACGTCACCGTGCAGGTCATCGGGGCCGACGATGCCGCGGTCGCGCCGGCCGGGCTCTGCGGGTCGGGCCTGGTCGACGCCGTCGCAGAGCTGGTGCGGACCGGGCTGCTCGACAGCACCGGACGCCTGGTGCCCGACACCGAGGCTGCCGCCAGCCATCCCGGACTCTGCGACCGGCTCACGAAGGTCGGTGAGGAGCGGGTCTTCGTGCTGGCATGGCTGGACGCACCCGGCGACGTCACCCGGTCGATTTACGTGTCGCAGCGCGACGTCCGTGAGCTGCAGTTCGCCAAGGCCGCCATCGCCACCGGCTGGTCGCTGCTGTGTGCCGAGCTCGGCGTTGCCGAGGCGGACGTGCAGCAGGTGCTGCTGGCGGGTTCGTTCGGCTCGTACCTGTCTCCCGGCAACGCCGTCCGGATCGGACTGGTCCCCAAGCTACCGGTGCTGCGCATCGTCAGTGCCGGCAACGTGGCCGGCGAGGGCGCCAAGATGACCCTGCTGAGCATGCCCGAGCGCGCCGGCGCCGCCACCTTGCTGCGGGAGGTGCGCTACGTCGAGCTCTCGGACCGCACCGACTTCAACGACCGCTTCGTCGACCAGCTGGCCTTCCCGGCCTGACCCGGGGCAGGCCGCACCGACCGGTCAGCGGGCCGGCACCCGCGCGAGCAGCCGCCCGCGCCACGCCTCGGTCTCGGCCACCTGATTGAAGGTGAACAGGTGCAGCCCGGCGGCGCCATCGACCGGGTCGGCGAACAGGTCCGCGGTGCTGCTCAGGAACCGTTCTGGGCGGAAGCCGCCAGGAGCGGCGATCCGGGCAAACATCGAGGCGTTCTTGGCCAGGAAGCGGGTCGACTCCCCAACCCCGATCTTGGTCGCCATCGTGAGCAGCTTGGTCCGCTCGACCGGGCCGGGCAGCCCGATCAGCACCGGCAGCGTGATCCCCCGGGCGCGTAGCCGCTTAAGCCAGACCCGCAGCTGAGCGGGGTCGAAACACAGGTTGCTCACCACGTACGTCGCGTGCGCCCGCTTGTCCCACATCGCCTGCACCGTCAGGTCGTCGGAGATCGAGGGGTGGCTCTCGGGATAGCCGGTGATCCCCACCTGGGCGAACGGGCGGCCGAGCTCGGTGAGGTCGCGGAGCAGGTCCAGCGACCCGACGTAGTCACCGGCAGGCGGATCGGCGTCCCCAGCAGGCACGAAGACGTTGGTGACGCCGACCGCCTGCATCCGCGCCGCCACCTCGGCGAGGTGGCCGCGATCGCGGATCATCCGGGCGGCCAGGTGCGGCACCACCGGGTAGCCCTGCGACGTCAGCCGCTCCGCACAGGCGAGGGTGGCCTCCAGGCCCTTGCTCGCGGAGGCGGTGACCGTCAGCGTGGTCCCCGCCGCGACCGACTCGACCACCAGGGCCTCGATCCTGGCAGTGGGCAGTACCTCGTAGCGGGCCGCCGTGAGCGCGGCCCGCAGTCCTGCCGATCGCAGGCTGTTGCGCATTGGCACAACTCATTTCTCATGTCGCACCGAGTGGCAGGGCCGAGCGTACGGGCGCGCAACCCGCCGCGGCAAGGCGGATCCAGACCCCGTTGGTGGCGGTTCCACCGTCCGGCGGTCAGCCGTTCGGCGACGCGCCGACCTGGCCTGTTCGCCGCTCCAGGGACGCACCCAGGTGGCGCGCCTGGCTGGGGAGCCCCGCGGCCGCCAGCCGGGCCCACTGGTCGCGGACGAGGCTGTCACTGGCCTCGTCGAGCAGCAGCTCGACCGACTGCGCCACGGCGGTGACTCGTCAGGCGAGCCGGCCGCTGAGGTTCTCGTCGATCGCAGCGAGAAACTCCTCCGTGGACAAGAAGGCCTGGTCGGTGCCGACCAGCAGCGCCAGGTCCTTGGTCATCTTGCCGCTCTCGACGGTCTTCACCACCACGTCCTCCAGCGCATCGGCGAAGCCGATCAGCTCGGGGCTGTCGTCGAGCTTGCCGCGGTGGGCCAGCCCCCTGGTCCAGGCATAGATCGAGGCGATCGGGTTGGTCGACGTCGGCTTGCCCTGCTGGTGCTGGCGGAAGTGCCTGGTCACGGTGCCGTGCGCCGCCTCGGCCTCGACCGTCTGCCCGTCGGGGGTCATCAGCACCGACGTCATCAGCCCCAGCGAGCCGAACCCCTGGGCCACGGTGTCGGACTGCACGTCGCCGTCGTAGTTTTTGCACGCCCAGACGTAGCCGCCCTCCCACTTCATCGTCGCCGCCACCATGTCGTCGATGAGGCGGTGCTCGTAGGTGAGCCCCTTGGCCTCGAAGTCGGCCTTGAACTCGGCCTCGAACACCTCGGCGAAGATGTCCTTGAACGCACCGTCGTAGGCCTTCAGGATCGTGTTCTTCGTGGACAGGTAGACGGGGTACTCACGTTGCAGCCCGTACGAGAACGAGGCGCGGGCGAAGTCGGCGATGGAGTCGGTGAAGTTGTACATGCCCATCACCACGCCCCCGCCCTCGGGCATCCGCACCACCTCGTGCTCGATCGGGTCGGACCCGTCGGATGGGGTGTAGGTGAGTGTCACGGTGCCGGCGCCGGGCACCTTGAAGTTGGTGGCCTTGTACTGGTCGCCGTGGGCGTGGCGGCCGATGATGATCGGCTTGGTCCAGCCCGGCACCAGCCGGGGGACGTTGGAGATGATGATCGGCTCGCGGAACACGACCCCGCCGAGGATGTTGCGGATCGTCCCGTTCGGCGAGACCCACATCCGCTTGAGGCCGAACTCCTCGACCCGCGCCTCGTCCGGCGTGATCGTCGCGCACTTGACCCCGACGCCGTGCTCCTTGATCGCGTGGGCCGCGTCCACGGTGACCTGGTCGTCGCTGGCGTCGCGACTCTCGATGCTCAGGTCGTAGTAGGCCAGGTCGATGTCGAGGTAGGGGTGGATCAGGCGGTCCTTGATGAACTGCCAGATGATCCGGGTCATCTCGTCGCCGTCGAGCTCGACGACCGGCTGCTGCACCTTGATCTTTGCCATGGGGGGAAGATATCGGGCGCCGGGGGGCTCCCCGACGGCGGTTGCTAGCGTCAGGCGGCACAGGTGCGCCGCGCGCTGCGGCCACGGCCGTACGCGTCGAAGGAGCCGCTCGTGAGCACACCCGTCAAGGTCGCCGTCACCGGCGCCGCCGGCCAGATCGGCTACAGCCTGCTGTTCCGCATCGCCAGCGGCGAGCTGTTCGGCCCGGACACCCCGGTGGAGCTCCGGCTGCTGGAGATCACCCCGGCGCTGCCGGCACTGGAGGGGGTGGTGATGGAGCTCGACGACTGCGCGTTCACCACCTTGGCGGGGGTGGAGATCGGCGATGACGCGGCGACGGTGTTCGACGGCGTGAACGTGGCCCTGCTGGTCGGTGCGCGCCCTCGCAGCAAGGGGATGGAGCGCAGCGACCTGCTCGAGGCCAACGGGGCGATCTTCACCGTTCAGGGCAAGGCGCTGAACGACAACGCCGCCGACGATGTACGCATCACCGTGACCGGGAACCCCGCCAATACCAATGCCCTCATCGCGTTGAGCAACGCTCCCGACATCCCAGCCGAACGCTTCAGCGCGCTCACCCGGCTCGACCACAACCGGGCCCTGGCACAGCTGGCTGCCAAGACCGGCAGCGCCGTGTCCGACCTCGCGCACATGACGATCTGGGGCAACCACTCCGCGACGCAGTACCCCGACCTGTTCCACGCCGAGGTCGCTGGGCGCAACGCCTACGAGGCGGTGGCAGACCACGCGTGGGTCGAGAACGAGTTCATCCCGACCGTGCAGAAGCGCGGCGCGGCGATCATCGAGGCCCGCGGGGCATCGTCTGCTGCCTCCGCGGCCAACGCCACCATCGACCACGCGCGCGACTGGCTCCATGGCACCGCCCAGGGCGACTGGACGTCGATGGCGGTGCTGAGCGACGGCTCGTACGGCGTCCCGGCGGGGATCGTGTCGTCGTTCCCCGTCACCACCAGCGGCGGTGGCTGGAGTATCGTGCCGGGCCTTGAGATCGACGACTTCTCGCGCGGGCGGATCGACGCTAGCGCCGCGGAGCTGGCAGAGGAGCGCAGTGCGGTGGAGGCGCTCGACCTACTCTGACCCGGTGGTGCGCGGCCGGGCCGGGGTGGACCGGTTCAGGTACCTGCTGGCGGCCCATCGCGCCAGCCGGTTGCGGTCGGCGAGCTCAAACGCCGC
>JACCVL010000241.1 GCA_013698185.1 Nocardioidaceae bacterium | reverse complement strand
GCACCCCTGGCGACGGCAGGGCGGGGCTCGGGCTGGCCATCGTGCGCGGCATCGTCACTGCCCACCAGGGTTCAGTGAGCGTCGCCAACACCGCGGATGGTTGCCGTTTCGAGGTCCGCCTGCCGATTCCCGACCTACCGGTCGTGGCAGCGTAAGCCGCCGCATGCCGCACGGCGAACGCGCAGCAGACCACGTCGAGGTGGAGCGCACCTACGTGCTCCCCGGCCCCTTCGACCTGCCCGACCTGACCGGTGTCGATTCGGTGGCCTCGGTGGACGGGCCACGCACGCTGATGCTGGTGGCCGACTACTACGACACCGACGACCTGCGCCTGCTGCGAGCGCGCACCACCCTGCGCCGCCGCCTCGGGGGGGTCGACGACGGATGGCACGTGAAGGTGCCCGCGCCGCCCGACGGGAGGCTCGAGCTGCACCGACCGCTCGGCCGTTCACTGCGACCGCCGAAGGCCGTCCGCGGGCTCGTCGCCGCCCGTACGGCCGGCGCCCCGCTGCGCCGAGTCGCCACGATCCACAGCCATCGCACGGTACGAGTGCTGCGCAGCGCCACCGGTGCATCCCTCGCCGAGGTCTGTCACGACCAGGTGACCGCCGCCGTCCCCGACGGACGTCAGCTGGACTGGAGCGAGCTGGAGGTCGAGCTGACCGGCGGTAGCCTCGACCTGCTCGAGGCCGTCGAGGAGGCGCTCACGGCGGCTGGTGCCGCGGTCTCACCGTGGCCGTCCAAGCTCCGCCGGGCCCTCGGCGCGGGCCTCGACGACCCCGTGCTCGACCCCGGTACTGACACGGCCGGTGCGGTCGTGATGGCGAGGGTCGCCGAGTTGGTCGAGGAGCTCATCGGCTGGGACGTGGCCGTCCGCCGCAACCGTCCCGACTCGGTGCACAAGGCGCGCGTGACGATCCGCCGACTGCGCAGCGTGCTCGCCGCACACCGTCGCGTGCTCGACCGCGCGGGCACCGATCCGGTGCGCAACGAGCTGAACTGGTTCGCGGAGGTCCTGGGCGACGTGCGCGACGACGAGGTCATGCGCGGCGACCTCACCGACCTGGTCGACACCCAGCCGCACGACACGGTGCGCGCGCACACCCGACGCCGGATGGGACGCCTGCTGTCCGACCGCGAACGCCGGCACGACAAAGCGTTGCGCGCGGCGATGGACAGTAGGCGCCATGGCGAGCTCTGGGCCGCACTGCATGACGTGGTGGCGCGGCCGCCGTGGACCGAGCGGGCGGCACGGCCGCCCGCCGGCGAGCTGTCGAAGGCGCTGGCACGTCAGCTGCGTCGACTCGACCAGGCGCGCGGCCACCTCGCCGCACAGCTGCCGGGCCCGGAGCGCGACGTTGCCCTGCACGAGCTGCGCAAGACCGTCAAGCGCCTGCGTTACACCGTCGAGGTGGCGCTGCCCCGAGCCGGTCGGCCGGCGCACAAGCTGATCCGCCGGCTCGAGCGGTTCCAGTCCTACGCGGGGCAGCTGCACGACGACCAAGTGGCCCTGCAGCTGCTGAGCGACGCTGCTGATCAGGAGACCGCGTTTGCCTTCGGCCACCTGCACGGCGTACTGGCCGAGCGGGTCGCCGATGCCTGGGCAGCGCTGGACGAGGAGGAGGCCCGCCTCGAGGCGCCCAAGCTGCGCGCCAAGCTCCTGCGCTGAGGTGCAGCCCGCTGGTCCGCTCAGCTGTACATGAGCGACCCCGGGGTGGTCAGCACCTGTGCGGTCTCCAGCCACGTCTTCAGCCCGGACAGGATCATCGGCCAGCCGCCGTAGAGCTCCTCGTTGGCGCCCTCACGGAGCTGGTCGTGGGTCACGGTCAGCCGGCACGAGTCGCCGATCGGCTCGATCTCCCACGTGACGCGCGAGGTGCCCTCGTTGCGTACGTCTTCCCCCCAGAGCGCGACCATGCTCTGGACCAGCCGGCGGGGCGGATCGATCTCAAGGTTCTCACCCTCGCCGAGCACGACGTCCGCGTTCGGGTGGCTCAGCTCGAAGCGCGATCCCTGCGTCCAGTCCGAGCGCACGCGCAACCCGAACTGGAACTTTCCCCTGATCTCACTGTCGGTGATCGCCTCCCACAGGCGCTCCGGCGTAGTCCGGATGTAGATCTCGAACACCTTCTCCACGGGACTCTCCAATCTCTGCTTGAGCCCGCTGAGCTCGACAGCCCACGGCTCGGCGTACTTGCTCACCCACCGGTCGTGGACGAGCCTGATCGGGACCGGGTTCAAGAAGTGCAGCTTTTCGCGGCCGCGGCGCCTGGCGACGACC
>JACCVL010000248.1 GCA_013698185.1 Nocardioidaceae bacterium | reverse complement strand
AGGCCGCACTGCTCGGCGGGCTCGCCGCGGGGGCCGGGGCCCGGCTGGTCGCCAACGACAGCTCGCTGCACCGCACCGAGCTCGTCCGGCAGGCGGTCGGCTGGCTGGGTGACGTCGTCGAGGTCCGCACCGGCGACGGCCGAACCATCGGCGCCACTGAGCCCGCCGCCTACGACCGGGTGCTGGTGGACGCCCCGTGCACCGGACTGGGCGCGTTGCGGCGCCGACCCGAGTCGCGCTGGCGACGCTCGCCTGCCGATGTCGAGTCGCTGGTGGCGCTGCAGTACGCACTCGTCGCCTCCGCCCTGGACGCCACCAGGCCCGGCGGGGTGGTGGCCTACTCGACCTGCTCGCCGCACGTGGAGGAGACCCACGGCGTCGTCGAGCGGGTGCTCATCGAGCGCGCCGACGTCGAGGTGCTCGACGTCCGGGCAGCGCTCGACAGCGTCGGCGGGTTGGCCGAGACCCTGCCGGACCGACCCACGATGCAGCTGTGGCCGCACCGGCACGGCACCGACGCCATGTTCGTGGCGCTGCTGCGCCGCACCTGAGCGCTCCCTAGACTGCCCGCCGTGACCATCCAGATCTCGCCGAGCCTGCTGTCGGCGGACTTCGCCGACCTCGGCGGGGCCGCTCGTTCTGTCCCCGGTGCCGACTGGCTGCACGTCGACGTCATGGACAACCACTTCGTGCCCAACCTCACGATCGGTCTGCCGGTCGTCGAGGCGCTGGCCAAGACGGTGACCCAGCCGCTGGACTGCCACCTGATGATCGACGACCCCGACCGGTGGGCCCCCGCCTACGCCGAGGCCGGCGCCGCCAGCGTGACCTTCCACGTCGAGGCCGCCCGAGCACCCGTACGGCTGGCCCGCGAGCTGCACGCCGCCGGGGCCAGGGCCGGCATCGCGCTGCGCCCGGCGACCCCGGTGGAGCCGTACGCTGAGCTGCTGCCCGAGCTGGACCTGCTGCTGGTGATGACCGTCGAGCCCGGTTTCGGCGGGCAGCAGTTTCTCGACCTGTGCCTGCCCAAGATCCGGCGCGCCCGCGAGCTGGTCGCCGCCAGCGGTGCACAGGTGTGGCTGCAGGTCGACGGGGGCGTCTCGAGCGAGACGATCGGTCGCTGTGCCGAGGCCGGCGCCGACGTGTTCGTCGCCGGCTCGGCGGTGTTCGGGGCCGAAGACCCCGACGCGGCCGTCACCGGGCTGCGCGAGCTGGCCCACGCCGCCTGCGAGCACTGACCGCCCGCACCCGGCGGCACCGGTGGACCGGCTGGGGGACAGTGGCATAATCGGCCGCGAGCAGCCACGCTCGCATGCTCCGGGGTCGGTGAAATTCCGAGCCGGCGGTAACAGTCCGCGACCCGGTCCTCTCGTGCGCCCCCGCGCACGGCAGGAGCGGTTGACCTGGTGAAACTCCGGGACCGACGGTGAGAGTCCGGATGGGAGGAGCAGCGTCGTCGGCGCGCGGCTCGGCGAGGTGCTTCCACCGCGCCTGCCGGTGCGCACGTCGGCGTCAGCCTCCCATCCCGGACACCGTCCGAAAGAGGGAGGCGGCACCCAATGTTCACCGGCATCGTCGAGGAACGCGGCGAGATCGTCGACCGCCACGACCTCGGTGACTCCGTGCGCCTGACCGTGCGCGGCCCGCTGACGACCTCCGACGCGCGAGCGGGCGACTCGATCGCCGTCAACGGCTGCTGCCTCACGGTCGTCTCGCCCGGCTCGGACAACTTCCAGGCCGACGTCATGCGCGAGAGCCTCGACCGCACGTCCCTCGGTGCGCTCGCACCCGGTGCCACCGTCAACCTCGAACGGGCCGTCCTGGCCACCGCCCGCATGGGCGGGCACCTGGTGCAGGGCCACGTCGACGGCACGGCGACCCTGCTGTCGCGGACGCCGTCGGAGCACTGGGAGGTGCTGGTCTTCGCGCTGCCGGCCGGGCTCGAGCGGTACGTCGCCAGCAAAGGGTCGATCGCGGTCGACGGCGTGTCGCTGACCGTCGTGGAGGTCGGCGACATCGGGGGGTCGCCGTCGTTCACCGTGTCCCTCATCCCGACCACTCTCGCCGCGACGACGCTGGGAGAGCTGCCGGTCGGGGCCGGCGTCAACATCGAGGTCGACGTCATCGCGAAGTACGTCGAACGGCTGCTGGCCCCGGCATCGACACCGCGGAGCGCGTCATGAACCCCATCACCTGGTTGTTCGACGCCGAGCTGCACATCGGCGCATCGACGATCCTGTGGCGCGAGATCATCGGCAACCTGTTCGGGCTCGCGTCTGCCGTCGGCGGAATGCGCCGCAGAGTCTGGGCCTGGCCGGTCGGCATTACGGGCAACGTCCTGCTCTTCACGGTGTTCCTGGGCGCGGTCTTTGACACCCCGCAGGCACAGGACCTGTGGGGGCAGGCCGGCCGGCAGGTGTTCTTCGTGGCGTTGTCGATCTGGGGTTGGCGCCGGTGGCGCCACACCGCCCGCGCCAACCGCGCCGGCCCCGGCAGGGCGAGGCCGGCGGTTCGGCCGAGGTGGGCGACCACCGGCGAGCGGCTGCAGCTGGTGCTTATCTACCTGCTCGGTACCGCGTTCTTCTGGTGGCTGTTCGGCATCATCGGCTCGTTCGGCCGGCTCACCGAGGCGTGGATCCTCACCGGCTCGATCCTCGCCACGTACGGCATGGCCCGCGGCTGGGTCGAGTTCTGGCTGGTCTGGATCACCGTTGACCTGGTCGGTGTGCCGACCTTGCTGCGTGCCGGCCTGTATCCGTCGGCCGCGCTGTACGCCGTCTATGGGGGGTTCGTCATCTGGGGTTTCGTGGTGTGGCTGCGCCTCGCTCGCGACGAGTCGCCAGAGGGCCTCGCCGACCCCGCGACCGAGGCGGTGGGCGCATGAGGGCCGGTGTCCGGCTCGATCCGGTCGAGCGTGCCGTCGAGGAGATCCGCGCCGGCCGGGCGGTCGTGGTCGTCGACGACGAGGACCGCGAGAACGAGGGCGACCTGATCTTCGCCGCGAGCAAGGCGACGCCGGCGCTGATGGCGTTCATGACCCGGTGGACCAGTGGGGTCATCTGTGTGCCGGTCGAGGGTGCCGTGCTCGACCGGCTGGCCATCCCGCTCATGACCCCGCACAACCGTGAGCGGCTGCGCACCGCCTACACCGTGAGCGTGGACGCCCGCGACGGCGTGAGCACCGGGATCTCGGCGGCCGACCGGTCGCGCACGGTCCGGGTGCTCGTCGACTCCGCGACCGAGCCGTACGAGCTGGTCCAGCCCGGCCACGTCTTCCCGCTGCGCTACCGGCCCGGCGGGGTGCTGGTGCGCCCCGGCCACACCGAGGCCGCGGTCGACCTCGCGCGGCTGGCGGGACTGACCCCGGCCGGCGTGATCGCCGAGATCGTCAACGACGACGGCTCCATGAAGCGCGGCCGGCACCTGCGCGACTTCGCCGACGCACACGGCCTGGCGATGATCTCGATCGCGGACCTCATCGTGCACCGCCGCCAGCGCGAACGGCTCGTTGAGCGGGTGGCCGTGACCCGGTTGCCCACCGAGTTCGGGTACTTTACCGCCTACGGCTTTCGCAGCACGGTCGACGGTGTCGAGCACATCGCGCTGGTCCACCCGGCTGACGGTCGGGGCGTCGGCGACGGCAGCGACGTGCTCACCCGGCTGCACTCGGAGTGCCTCACCGGTGACGTGCTCGGCTCGCGGCGCTGTGACTGCGGCCCGCAGCTGCAGGCCTCGATGTCGGCCATCACGGCTGAGGGGCGCGGGGTCGTGGTCTACCTGCGCGGGCACGAGGGGCGCGGCATCGGGTTGCTGCACAAGCTTCGCGCGTACGCCTTGCAGGACTCCGGGCGCGACACCGTGGACGCCAACCTCGACCTCGGCATGCCGGCGGACGCGCGCGACTACGGCACCGGCGCGCAGATCCTCCACGACCTGGGCGTCGGCTCGGTGCGGCTGCTGACCAACAACCCCGCCAAGGCCGCGGACCTCGAGCGCTACGGCATCGAGGTGCGC
>JACCVL010000206.1 GCA_013698185.1 Nocardioidaceae bacterium | reverse complement strand
GAGACCAGCTGGATCCCGCGCTCACGCGCCAAGCTCCAGGCCGCCTCGACGATCGAGGCGATCTTGGCTTCACGACGCTGCGCGACCTTGCTGACGACCACAGGACTTCCTCTCATCAGCGCCTATCTGTGATAGGTAATCATCCCTATCGCTGATAGGGCTGTCAAGCCCTTGAAGCCAAACTCGAATCATGTGTATGGCCATCTGCTGCGAGCAGTGGCCGGATCTGCCGTGATTCGAGTGGTGCGTCATTCATTCCGCACATGACGCGGGGGCAGCGGGCTGCCGCCACAAGGTCTGTGCCCAAAATCATCCGCACATGCCGCACTGCGCGCGGGACGCTCAAACTTGTCGGCGTGTGCGCGGGACGCGGGGCCGTGCTGCACCTTCACCGTGCCCGCGGGACGCGGGCTACCGCGCTACGGGCGAGTGCGGCGATTCGACCTCGGTGGGAGCGGTGAGGCGGGGAGAGTTCCGCGTACTTCAGATGTCGGCGAAGAAGGCTGGCTCGATGCGCACGTCCTCCTCCATCCTGGTCTCGGTCGTGACGCCGAGGTCGTATCGCTTGAGCAGCTCGCACAGACGGTCACCATCGATGAGGTCCACCGGGGGAGCGCCGTCGCGGGTTGCCTCCCTCCTAGCGTCTGCCGTGAAGGTGCCGGTGGTGATGAGCAGGCCCTTGTCCCCTCTTCCGGCCATCGCACCGCGAAAGTCCCGCACGGCACCTGGGCCGACGCTCCCTCGGTAGCGCTTGCACTGGAAGAAGACGGGAAAGCTCACGAGCCCCAGGCGGTAGACGCCCAGGCCGTCTATGCCGCCGTCGCCGCTCTTGCCCGTGACGTTCACGCTGTCGAAGTCCGCCTCCCGGAGGAGCCGCTTGGCGAGTCGCTCGAAAGCGTCGGGGGGCACGTCCATGAGGTGATCGAGCAGCTGTTCCTTCCATTCCAGCTCGTCGGCAGACGGGGCTCCGTCGTCGACGTTGTCGAGGCTCGGTGACTTTGTCTTGCGTTCTCGGCGCAGCCTGGCGACATGGTCGGACAACAGTGTGCGGACGCGCGCTTGCCGCTCCTCGTCCTCGACGCCGGGGTCGGTCAACAGCGCTGTGCCCTCGTCCGTGAGTGCCCACACGCCCCTCGCGCTGTTCGTCAGCAGCCCCATGCCGTTGAGGTAGGTGCGTGCCCACGCCAACCGATACGCGATCTCGGTCCCGGGGCCGTCGTTGTGCAGTTCCGCCTGCTGGTCGTCGGTGAAGCTTTCATGCTTGACCACCGTTTCCACCATCTCGCCGATGGAGGCGGACCCGCCGAGCTCGGACACCGCGAGGAGCGCCGGCCAGAGGAGCTCGTGATACTTCGGGATCTCGGTCGCGGCGGTCATCCACTCATTATCTCCGCTGGCGCCCCCGCCCGTCGCCTGACCGGCCTCCAGGGCGGCTTCGAAACACCGCCGAGGTTCCGGTCATCAGCGTGCACGGCCAGGGCCGGAAGCATGACACGCCAGGACAGCTCGTATGCACGGTCGGCCTGCCGCACAGGCCCGGCGTGACCTCCGCATGACCTAGCCGTGACCTAACGGGAGGTCACAGAGGGGTTTTCAGGGGTATTCACGGTCAAGCGGACTGCGAGCAAAACCGCCTCTGACCTGCAAAAACACCAGAGCGGGTGACGAGAATCGAACTCGCACTGTCAGCTTGGGAAGCTGATGTTCTGCCATTGAACTACACCCGCGCACGCCCGGGCCGCGCCGAGCGAGCAGCACGATACTACGAGGCACAACGGTCCCAGAGCGGCCCCGATCGGCGCGTCCCGCCTGCGCTAGGTTGCCCGCGTGCTGCTCTCCGACCGTGACATCAAGGCCGAGGTCGACTCCGGCCGTGTGCAGCTCGAGCCGTACGAGGCCGAGCTGGTGCAGCCCTCGAGCGTCGACGTCCGGCTCGACCGGATGTTCCGGGTTTTCGAGAACCACCGGTACCCGCACATCGACCCCGCCGAGGAACAGCCCGAGCTGACCCGCCTGGTGGAGCCGGCCGGCGACGAGCCGTTCATCCTGCATCCCGGCGAGTTCGTGCTCGGCTCGACGTACGAGGTGGTCACCCTCCCCGACGACATCGCCGCCCGGTTGGAGGGCAAGAGCTCACTGGGTCGGCTGGGCCTGCTGACGCACTCGACCGCCGGTTTCATCGACCCCGGCTTCTCCGGCCACGTGACCCTCGAGCTGAGCAACGTGGCGACGCTGCCGATCAAGCTGTGGCCGGGGATGAAGATCGGGCAGCTGTGCTTCTTCCGGCTGAGCTCTCCCAGCGAGCACCCGTACGGGTCGTCGGTCTACGGCTCGCGCTACCAGGGCCAGCGTGGCCCCACGCCGTCGCGCTCGTATGCCAACTTCCAGCGCTTCCGCACCTGAGCGGGGCGTCAGGTGGGGTCGTCAGGTGCGTCCTTGCGTCGCTGCAGCCATCGGGTCGTCCGGCGCCGGGTCGGCCATGGCGCCCCGCCCAGGCGTTCGTGGTGGCGGGTGGCGTCCCGGGTGCGGTCAGCGACCCGCTGCTGAGCCAGGAAGTAGCTGATCTCATCCATGAGCGTGTCCTTACAGGTCAGGCGTGGGACAGCGAGATGTCACCGGAGACGGTGTTGACGTGCAGGGCGACGGCGTCCTCACCGTCGGCGGGTGGACCGCTGCCCTCGAGCGTCGAGTGGACGGTGCCGGTCAGGCTGGTGACGTCCAGCCAGGCCGCGGTGCCCTCGATGACTGCGACCTCGACGTCGCCCGAGGCTGAGTTGATCTTCACCGTGCCCCGACGCACCCGTCCGACGTAGTGGTCGCCCGAGGCGGTGTTGATCGAGACGTCGCCGCCGGCGGCATCGACGTGCACGTCACCCGAGGCGGTGTTCACCTCGAGCGCACCCTCGATGTGCTTGAGGCGAACGTCACCGGACCCGGTCTCCACGTGCACGGACCGGTCCGCGCGGTCGAGCACGGTGTCACCCGAGCCTGCCTGAACGTGCGCTTCACCGACGTGGGCGAGTGAGACGTCGCCGGAGCCGCACCTCGAACGCACCGCATCCAGGTGCCCGGAGGTACGCAGGTCGGCCGACTTGGCCGTCGACTCAAGGCTCGAGCCACTCGGGACGCTGACGGCGATGTCCACCTCCGGACTGCTGCGCAGGAAGCCGATGCCGGCCCGGGGGACGTCGACGATCACCTCGTCGCCACGGTGTTCGATGGTTGTGCGTCGGATCAGGTCCAGAGCCTTGTCGCCACCCCCACGGGCGGGCCGCAGCCGGACGACGGTACGCCCGCCGTCGACGGCATCGACGCGGATGACACCGCTGCCGGCCTCGATCCGCAGGCGCACCGGCTGGGGAGTCTCGAACTCTCGGGTCAGGCCATCAGGCTCGGACATGGGCATGCCTTTCGGGTCGGTCGGGCAGATGCCGTCGGGGGCAGGGGGAGTCACCGGACCCAGCCTTGGACCCGCCGGGAGCGGCGAGGGGCGAAGCCGACGCCGGGACCGAACGGCAGGGAGGACAGGTCGATGTCGACGTCGATGGCCCGCTCACGGCTGGCGAGCCGCAACGCCTGCACGATCCAGCTGTTCAGCGACTGGCCGCGACCCGATGCCAGCTCCTCAGCCCGCGCCTTGAGCGACTCGGGGATGCGCACGGTGATGCGAGCGACGGCGCCGCCGTCCTCTGGATCGCCGTCACCGGCCTCGGTGCCGCCCGCCTCGCCGGGTGGTTCGGGCTCGGTGAGCATGGGCTCGGCCGTCACGACGAACTGAGGCTCCCGGCCCTTCAGCCGCAGCTCGACTGCGCCCCCGGGCAGCTGGGTGGTGACCTCGGCGGCTGCGTCGGAAAGGGCCTCGAGCATCGCCATCCGCACGGCGGAGTCCAGCGACGCCACCAGCCGCTCGGCGGTGGTGCGCGCCTCGGGACCGGCCGCCTCGGCCACCGCGGCGAGGTCGGCGCGCAGGCTGTCGATGTACGGTGCAAGCTCCATGACGCCATAGTGACATCAGTCTGACGTCATCACAAGACCAACGCGACGGCAAAATGGCGTCATATGGCAGTGTCCTGAGAGCGTGCAAAGGTGGTGGTCATGGAGCAATCGCAAGGCGCGGTGGCGATGACCCTGTCGCCGGCCGTGTCCGAGGCACTCAGTGCGGGCGGGCCGGTCGTTGCGCTGGAGTCGACGATCATCTCCCACGGGCTCCCCCGCCCGGACAACTTGGCAGCCGCACATGACTGCGAAAACCTGCTGCGGGACCAGGGCGTCACCCCCGCGACGATCGCCGTCCTGGACGGGCAGATCCGGATCGGTCTCGATGCCGACGGGCTCAAGCGCGTCGCATCCGACGAGATGTCGAAGACGAGCGTGCGTGACCTGCCCGTGCTGCTCGCCCACGGCCGCAGCGGCGCCACCACGGTCGCCGCGACGGCCTTCCTCGCCCACCGGGCGGGCATCCGCGTCTTCGCCACCGGCGGGCTCGGGGGAGTGCACCGGCTCGCGGCCCACACCTATGACGAGTCCGCCGACCTGGTGACACTCGGGCAGACCCCGATCACGGTGGTGTCCGCGGGGGTGAAGTCCATCCTCGACATCGCGGCGACCCTGGAGCGGCTGGAGACGCTGGGCGTGACGGTCCTCGGCTATCGCACGTCACGCTTCCCGGCCTTCTGGCTGAGCGACTCCGGGCACGACCTGGATTGGCGGGTCGAGACACCGCAAGACGTCGCGGAGGTGATGGCCGCCTCTGAGTCGCTGGGCTGCAGGCAAGCGGTGCTCGTCGGCAACCCGCTGCCGGCCGACGACCAGCTCGACCCCGGCGTTCACGACGCCGCTCTCACCCGCGCCCTTGCCGCCGCGCAGGAGCAGCGGATTCGCGGCAAGCAGGTCACCCCGTTCCTGCTGTCGCAGATGGTGCACGCCACCGGTGGCCTCAGCCTGGAGGTCAACCTGCGGATCATCCGCAGCAACGTCACCCTCGCCGGTGCGGTGGCGCGGGCCTGGGTGGACCGCGCCCGACCCGGTGCCACGCAGTGAGCCGCACCCGGGTGCTCGTCCTCGGAGATGTGGTCGACGACCTGCTGGTGCGACCGCTCACCGCGGTCACCCCGGCCAGCGACACCCGCGCCGAGATCCGCCATCGACCGGGCGGGTCCGGTGCCAACGTCGCAGCCTGGCTCGGGGCGCTCGGCGTCGATGTCACGTTCGTCGGGCGGGCCGGGCACAACAGTGCCGGGGAGCACGTCAGCACGCTGCAGCGCCATGGGGTCGACCCTCGGATCGCGGTCGACCGCGAACGGATGACCGCCTCGATCGTGCTGGTGCTCGACGAGCAGGGCGAACGAACCATGTACGTCGACCGCTCGGCCAACACCGGCCTGACCATGCGCGACATCCCCGACGACGTCTGGCGCGATGTCGCCGTGCTGCACCTGACCGGGTACACCTTCTTCGACCCGGCCACCCGCCCGGTCGCGTTGGGGGTGATCGCGGCGGCCCGCCGACGGCACGTCGCGGTGTCGGTCGACCCCAGCTCGGCGGCGTACCTGCGCGAGGCTGGCGCCGACGCCTTCCGTGACTGGGTGGCCGGTGTCGACGTGCTGTTGCCCAACAGCGTCGAGGCGACGGTCCTGACCGGGCTGTCCGACGCCGACGCGGCCGCCGAGCAGCTGACCGCCAGCTGCGCGACCGTGGCGGTCAAGCTCGGCGGCGGCGGCGCCGTCGTGCGCACCTCGGACGGACAACAGCTGCAGGCCGCCGCCGTGCTGGCTGATGTCAGGGACTCGACCGGCGCGGGAGACGGGTTCGCCGCGGGGTGGATCGCGGCCTGGGTCCGCGGCGACGACCTGGCCGGTCGGCTGGCCGCCGGACTGGAGGTCTCGGCCCGTGCGGTGACGGTGCTGGGCGGCCGACCGCACTAGGCGCGATACCCTCAGAGGTCCCGCAACTGCGGAACGTACACACCAGGGGAGTGCGTCATGGAGACCAGCACCATCATCTGGATCGTTGTGGCAGTAGTTGTCCTGCTCGTCATCATCGCGTTGATTGTGATGGCGTCGAACAAGGGCAAGGAACGCAAGCAGCGCAAGCATCGCGAGCACGCGGGGCAGATCCGCGAGGAGGCCTCGCGAGATGAGTCCTCGGTACGCCAGCGCGAGTCGGCCGCCGCGGAGACCGACGCGCAGGCTCGCCGGGCGCGGGCCGAGGCCGATGCCAAGCGCGCCGAGGCCGAGCAGCTCGAGCACGAGGCACGCGACCGCAGCCACGACGCCGCGTCGTCGCGCGACGACCAGCACGACCGGCTGCGCCAGGCCGACGAGCTGGATCCCGACGACAACGACCGGCGGGATCGTCGCTAGCTGGCGGGGTCGACTGGGTCCGACCGCCGGACCGCGGCGAGCAGGAGCTGTGCCACGTCGAGCACCTCGACCTCCTCGCGCGCGTCACCGGCGGCCTGCTGCGCGGTGAGCCCGTCGGACAGCATCACCCGGCAGAACGGGCAGCCCACCGCGATCTGGTCGGCACCGGTGGCAACGGCCTCGGCGGTGCGGTTGGCGTTGATCCGCTCGCCGATCGTCTCCTCCATCCACATCTGCGCGCCACCTGCGCCGCAGCAGAAGGACCGCTCGGAGTTGCGAGGCATCTCGGTGAACGTCGCTCCGGGCAGCACCGACAGCAGCTCGCGCGGCGGGGCGTACACCTGGTTGTGCCGGCCCAGGAAGCACGGGTCGTGGTAGGTGATGGTCGTGCCGGCGACGCTGGTCGCTGCGCTCGGCGCCACCGGCGTGAGCCGCTGGTCGCGGACCAGGCGGTTGAGCAGCTGGGTGTGGTGCACCACGTCGAGCTCGACGCCCACCTGGGCGTACTCGTTCTTCAGCGTGTTGAAGCAGTGCGCGCAGGTGGCGACGACCTTGGTGGCCTTGGCCTCGGTCAGCACCTCGGCGTTCTGCATCGCCAACAGCTGGAAGACGAACTCGTTGCCAGCGCGGCGGGCGGGGTCGCCTGAGCAGGTCTCGCCCTCCCCGAGCACAGCGAAATCGACCCCCGCTGTGTGCAGCAGCTCGGCGACCGCGCGGGTGGTCTTCTTGGCCCGGTCCTCGTACGCGCCGGCGCAGCCGACCCAGAACAGCCACTCCACCTCGGTGAGGTCGGCGGGGTCGTCAGCGCCCGCGCCGCCGACCTGCTTGACCTCGAAACCCAGGTCCTTGGCCCAGTCCATCCGCGCCGTCGGCGCCATGTTCCACGGGTTCCCCTTGTTCTCCAGACCCTTGAACAGCTGGTTGAGCTGGCTGGGGAAGTTGCTCTCGACCAGCACCTGGTGGCGCCGCATGTCCATAATGTGGTCGACGTGCTCGATGTCGACCGGGCACTGCTGCACGCACGCCCCGCAGCTGGTGCAGCTCCACAGCACGTCGGGGTCGATCACTCCGTACGCCTGCTCGTCGCCGATGAGCGGCCGGTCGGTCTCCGCGATGGTGTCTGCGGGCAGCTCGCCGCGCGCCGACTCCGCCGCCTGTAGGTAAGGCGCCTTGGCATAGGCATGGTCGCGCAACGCGGTGATGAGCAGCTTGGGCGACAGCGGCTTGTCGGTGTTCCACGCCGGGCACTGGCTCTGGCAGCGCCCGCACTCGGTGCAGGTGCTGAAGTCGAGCAGGCCCTTCCAGCTGAAGTCCTCGACCTTGCCGACGCCGAGCGCGGCGTCCTCGTCGAGCTCGTCGATGTTCTCGAAGTCGATGGGCGCACCGCCGACCATGATCGGTTGCAGACCGCCCAGTGCGATGCCTCCGGCCGCCTCGCGCTTGAACCAGATGTTGGGCCACGCGGTGAACCGGTGCCAGGCCACGCCCATCGTGGCGTTCAGGCCGAGCACGATGGCCCACGCCATCGACACCACGATCTTGAGGGTCGCGACCGCGATGATCGCCCCCTCGACCGCGCCGAGGCTCAGCCCGCCGAGCGCCGAGCCGACCCAGGCGGTGAGCGGGAAGTGCGCGACGGTGGCCCAGGACTCGCCCTCGAGACGGCCCAGCGCGTACTCGAGCCCACGCAGCAGCACGATGCAGACGCCGACGGTGGCGATGACGGCCTCGACGAAGTAGCCCTGCCACATCGTCGAGCCGAAGAACCGGCTGCGCCGGCCGTTGGCGCTCGGGCGGTTGGCGACCCGCACCGCCGCCAGCGTGGTGATCGCGCCGAGCATCGTCCACGCGATCAGCTCGGTGAACCACTCGTAGGCCACCCAGTGCCCGATCAGCGGCAGCGCGAACTCCGGGTCGAACAGCTGGCCGTAGGCGGTGACCAGGGTGAAGAACAAGAAGCCGAACCCGACGAAGACGACCCAGTGCACGGCGCCGACCAGGGTCCACTGCAGCATCCGGGTGTGACCGAGGGTCTCGGTCAGCATCGTCGCCGTGCGGGCGCCCGGCCGGTCGGTGCGGCCGACGGCAGGTTGGCCGAGGCGGACGACGCCGACGATCTGGGCGGCCGCGCGCGCGAACAGCGCGATCGCCACCGCGGTGACGGCGAGGCAGACGACGACGGCGGCGACTTGCATCTGATGCTCCTGCTCGGCTGATGGGACCCGGTGGCGTGACCCTAGTGAAACCCCTCCGGACGCGCGGCGCCGCTCCGACTCACCACCGGCCGTGGTGCACGACGTCGTCCAGGGGGCAGCGCCGCCGGCGAGACGATCCGCGTACGCCGCCGGGGGCGGGATGGCCGAGCGTGATCGCCCCGATCGGATGGTGGTCGTCGGGGATGCCGAACTCGGCACGCAGCGCACCCACCCGTTGCGGCGGGACGCCGAAGAAGCACGCCCCCAGCTCGTCGTCCACCGCGGTGAGCAGGATGAGCAGGGCGGCCATGCCGGTGTCGATGTCCCAGTACGGCGCCGCCCAGCGCGCCTCGTCGCGGTCGGTCCAGCCCTTGTCCGGCTCGGCGTAGCGGTCCAGGTAGGCCCGTTTGCACGACAGCGGTACCACGAGCACCGGCGCCGTGCGCATCCCTTGCGACCAGGCGTCGTCGCCCTGGCCGGCAGGAGTCGTCGCGGCCCAGAAGCGCGCGACGGCGCCGGCGTCATCGAGCAGCAGGAACGCCCAGCCCTGGCTGAAGCCCGCGCTCGGAGCCCGGTGGGCGTGCTCGAGAGCGCGGCGTACGACGGCAGGATCCACCGGCTCGTCGGTGTAGGAGCGGACCATGCGGCGCTTGCGTACGACCTCGACAAAATCCATCTGCGCATCCTCGCCCGTCCACGCCCGGTCGGGGTAAGGTGGCCCACGTACGACAGGGGAGCGCCTACGGGCGCTGAGAGTGCGGACCTCCGCAGACCCTCGAACCTGATCCGGTTAGCACCGGCGATAGGGAGTCGGGATCTCTTGCCGTCGCTTGGTCGCGCGGTGACGCCGCGCGGCTGAGTCGACGGCCCCCTCCTGCTACTCGAGGAGGGCTCATGTTCACCACCACCATCCGTACGCGGCGACGTCCCGCCGCACGCGCGGCGGCGGCGCTGGCCGCCGCGGCGCTGGCACTCACGGCCTGCTCGACCATCGGCGACAACGAGGAGACCAGCGCCGACAGCGACAGCAGCGCCGGCACCGGCGGCACGCCCAGCGGCACAGTCGTGCTCGTCACCCATGACTCGTTCGCGGTGGACAAGAAGCTGCTCGCCGACTTCGAGGCCGAATCGGGCCTCACCGTGCAGACCCGGGCCCCCGGTGACGCCGGGACGCTGGTCAACCAGCTCGTCCTCACCAAGGAGTCGCCGCTCGGCGACGCGGTCTTCGGCATCGACAACTCGTTCGCCTCGCGGGCGCTGAGTGCCGACATCCTGCAGCCGTACGCGTCGCCCGAGACGCCGCCGCCCGCCGCCGAGTTGGCCGTCGACGACAGTGACCGGCTCACCGCGGTCGACTACGGCGACGTGTGCATCAACATCGACCGCACCTGGTTCGCCGAGCGCGACGTGCCCGAGCCGCAGACGCTCGAGGACCTTGCCGACCCGGCGTACAAGGACCTGCTCGTGGTCAGCAACCCGGCTACGTCGTCGCCCGGCCTGGCGTTCCTGCTCGCGACCGTCGACGCCTTCGGAACCGACGGCTGGCTCAACTACTGGGCGGCGCTGCGCGACAACGGGGTCAAGGTGTCCGACAGCTGGTCCGACGCCTACTTCGTCGACTTCTCCGGCTCACAGGGCAAGGGGCCGCGGCCCATCGTCTTGTCGTACGCGAGCTCGCCGCCGTTCGAGGCAGACCCCGAGGCCGACGAGGCCCCCACCCGGGCGCTGCTGGACACCTGCTTCCGCCAGGTCGAGTACGCCGGCGTCATCTCCGGGGCCGAGAACCCCGAGGGGGCGCAGGCGCTCATCGACTTCATGCTGTCGACGCGCTTTCAGGAGACGATCCCGAACGAGATGTACATGTACCCGGTGAGCGAGCGGGCCGAGCTGCCCACGGCGTGGGCGCGGTTCGGGCCGCTGGCCGACAAGCCCTTCGAGGTGAGCGCCGACGAGATCGACGCCAACCGCGAGGAGTGGATCAAGCAGTGGACCGACACCGTCGTCGGGTAGGGGTGGCTCTGGCGGGGTTGGTGCCGATGGGGTTCCTGGGCGTCTTCTTCGCGTGGCCGGTCGCCTCGATCCTCGCCCGTGGGCTGCTGGTCGACGGAGCGCTCGACCTCGGCGGCTTCGCCGAGGTCTTCGACAGCGACCGCACCTGGCGCATCATCGGCCAGACGCTGGCCCAGTCGGTTGCCGGCACGACGCTGGCGGTGCTGCTCGGGGTGCCCGGTGCGTACGTGCTCTACCGCTGCCGTTTCCCGGGGCGGGCGGTCGTCCGTGCGCTGGTGACCGTGCCGTTCGTGCTGCCGACCGTCGTGGTCGGTGTCGCGTTCCGCAGCCTGCTCGTCGACGGCGGGGCGCTGGCATTCCTTGACGCCGACGGGACCTTTGCCGCGGTCGTGGCTGCGCTGGTGTTCTTCAACTACGCCGTCGTCGTCCGCACCGTCGGCGCCATGTGGGCCCACCTGGATCCGCGCGCGGAGCAGGCCGCCCGCGCGCTCGGCGCCTCGCCCGCCCGCGCGTTCCGGGAGGTGACGCTGCCGGCGCTGACACCGGCGATCGCCTCCGCGGCGTCGCTGGTCTTCCTCTTCTGCGCGACCGCCTTCGGGACCGTGCTCGTGCTCGGCGGACCCGCGTACGGCACGGTCGAGACCGAGATCTGGATCCAGACGACCCAGTTCCTCGACCTGCGCACCGCCGCGGTGCTGTCCACCGTCCAGCTCGCCGTCGTGACCCTGAGCCTGACGGTGTCGGCGTGGTCGCGCCGCCGGCGCGAGACCGCGTTGCGGGTGCAGTCCGACGCCGAGACCGCCCGGCCGCTGCGTCGCGCCGACCTGCCCGCCGTGCTCGTCACGGCCGCCGTCGTGCTCGCGCTGCTGATGGCACCGCTGGCGTCGCTGCTGGCCGGGTCGCTGCGTACGCCGGACGGGTGGGGGCTGCACAACTTCGCCAACCTGGCGACCAGCGGCCAGCGCAGCACGGCGGAGCCGGGACTCGGCGTGGGACTGGAGGTGTCGGTGTGGCAGGCGGCGCTGAACTCGCTGCGGATCGCCGTCGACGCCACCTGGATCGCCATGGTGGTCGGTGTGCTCGTCTGTGTGCTGGTGACCCGGCGGCCGCATCGACCGGGTGCTCGCCGGGCGCTCTCGGTGTTCGACGCCGTGTTCATGCTGCCGCTCGGGGTGTCGGCGGTGACCGTCGGGTTCGGCTTCCTCATCACGTTGGACCGACCGCCGCTCGACCTGCGCAGCTCGGTGGTGCTGGTGCCGATCGCACAAGCGGTGGTGGCCGTCCCGCTGGTCATCCGCACCCTGCTGCCGGTGCTGCGCTCCATCGACGAACGGTTGCGCGAGGCGGCCGCCGTGCTGGGCGCCGGGCCGGCTCGGGTCTTCACGGCCGTCGACCTGCCCGTGCTCGGGCGCTCGCTGGGGCTGGCGGTGGGGTTTGCGTTCGCCGTGAGCCTGGGCGAGTTCGGCGCGACCAGCTTCCTGGCCCGACCGGACCGGCCGACGCTGCCGGTGGTGATCTTTCGGCTGATCGGGCGTCCCGGCGCCGACAATCTCGGGATGGCGCTCGCCGCGTCGGTGGTGCTGGCGGCGATGACCACCCTCGTGATCGGTCTGGCCGAGCGGTTCCGCGTGCACTCGGCGGGGGCCGAGGTGTGACCGGGCACGACGGTGCCACCGGCAGCGGTCTGGAGCTCCGCGAGGTGGCGGTCACCTTCGGCGCCACCACGGCCGTCGACGACGTCTCGTTGTGCATCGAGCCGGCCGAGGTCGTCGCCCTCCTCGGCCCGTCGGGCTGCGGTAAGTCGACCCTGCTGCGGGCGGTAGCGGGCCTCGAGCCCACCGACCGTGGCACCGTGCGCTGGGCCGGGACCGATCTGCGTGGCGTGCCGGTGCACCGCCGTGGCTTCGGCTTGCTGTTCCAAGACGGCCAGCTGTTCCCGCACCGCGACGTCGCGGGCAACGTGGAGTTCGGACTGCGGATGGCCGGTGTCAAGCGTGCCGGCCGGCAGGCCCGCGTGGGTGAGCTCCTCGAGCTGGTCGGTCTGAGCGGGCGGGGCGGCCGCCGGGTCGCCAGCCTGTCCGGCGGGGAGCAGCAGCGGGTGGCGCTGGCCCGGTCGTTGGCTCCGCGCCCGCGTCTGCTGTTGCTGGACGAGCCGCTGTCCGCGCTCGACCGTGGCCTGCGTGAGCGGCTGGCCACCGACCTCCGGGAGATCTTGAGGCGCACGAGTACCACCGCGCTCTATGTCACCCACGACCATGACGAGGCGTTCACGATCGCTGACCGTGTCGGCGTGATGGACCACGGCAGGCTGCTCCAGATCGCTCCTGCGGAGCAGCTGTGGCGCCGACCGGCAGACGAGCAGGTTGCCCAGTTTCTCGGCTATGACTGGTTCGTGCCGGCGAGCGCCCTGGGCGCCGCCCGCCCGCGGGGCGCGGGCCCAGACGACGTGCTGGGGCTGCGGCCCGAGTCGCTGGTGGTCGACGCCGACGGCCCGATCATCGGTCTCGTCGTCGACCGGCACCGCACCCGCGGCGGCACCGGCCTGCTGGTGCACATCGACGGGATCGGCACGGTCGGTGCCCGGGCGCCCGGAACTGCGGTCCCGGGTCCGGCGGCCCGGGTGCGGTTGCGTCTGGAGCCAGCAGTCACCGCGGTCCTGCCACCCGCATGACCCGGTGGGTCACGGCACGGTCACAAGCTGGTCACAACACGGCGATGGCGCAGCGCCTGAACCGCGAAGTCCAACCGGTTTGTTAGGCTCCGTCGGACGTTCCACCGTGTTGCGCTGTCAGCGCTGACAGCACCCGTACTCTTCCGCACCGGCGAAGGACACGTCCGTGATCGAGTTCGAGTCGGTATCCAAACGCTTTCCCGATGGCACCGTTGCGGTCGACGACATCTCGTTCGTCGCGCCGAAGGGCCAGATCACCGTGCTCGTCGGCCCGTCGGGCTGCGGCAAGACCACCTCGCTGGCGATGGTCAACCGGCTCGTCGACGTCACCTCGGGCCGCATCCTCGTGGACGGGCAGGACAACTCCGAGTCCGACCGGGTCGAGCTGCGGCGAGGCATCGGCTACGTCATTCAGCACTCGGGACTGTTCCCGCACCGCACGGTGCTCGACAACGTCACGACCGTTCCGCGACTGCTCGGCTGGGACAAGGCCGCGACCCGCAAGCGCGCCTACGAGCTGCTCGAGCTGGTCGGTTTGTCGGCGGAGCAGGCCAAACGCTATCCGGCCCAGCTCTCCGGCGGTCAGCAACAGCGCGTCGGGGTCGCCCGGGCGCTCGCGTCCGACCCGCCGGTGATGCTCATGGACGAGCCCTTCAGCGCCGTCGACCCGGTCGTGCGTGCCTCCCTGCAGGACGAGTTCCTGCGGCTGCAGGAGCACGTCGGCAAGACGATCCTGTTCGTCACCCACGACATCGACGAGGCGATCAAGCTCGGCGACCGGGTCGCGGTGTTCGCCCAGGGCGGGCACCTCGCCCAGATCGACAGCCCCGGCGATCTGCTCGCCGCGCCGGCCAACGAGTTCGTCGCCTCGTTCGTCGGCAGGGACCGGGGCTACCGGCGGCTGTCCTTCCTGCCCTGTGACGACGTGGCCGTGCAGCCGGCCCCGACGGTACGCCTCGGCGACCGGGCAGCAGGCGACTGGCGGCTCGCCGTCGACGAGGACAACCGCCCGCTCGGCTGGGTGGCGCCTGACGACGGTGCGGTCACGCAGGAGCGGCTGCACCCGGTGGGCTCGACCTTCACCGCTGCCGGGTCCCTGCGGTCCGCACTGGACGCCGTGCTGGTCTCGCCGGCCGGGCTGGCTATCCGCCTCGATACTGACGGCAGCGTCGACGGTGTCGTCGACCACGCCAGCCTGGCTGCGCACCGCCAGGCGGCCGGCGAGGCACCCGGCACCAGCCAGGAGACGCGCTGATGGACTGGGGCTGGGTCGTCGACAACCGGGATCTGATCGGCAGCCTGCTGGTCGAGCACATCTGGCTCTCGGCCATCCCCGTGGTCCTCGGGCTCGCGCTGGCGCTGGCGGTCGGTGTGCTGGCGCACACCTACCGCTGGGCGTACCCGCCGTTGCTGGTGGCCGTCGGCGTGCTCTACACGATCCCGTCGCTGGCGTTGTTCATCGTGCTGCCGGTGTTGCTCGGGACCCAGATCCTCAACCCGCTCAACATCGTCATCGCGCTGACGATCTATTCCGGGGCGCTGCTCGTGCGGACCGTCGTGGACGGGCTGGACACCGTGCCCGAGGCGGTCCGCCAGGCGGCCGTCGGGCTGGGCTACCGCCGTTTCCCGCGCATCGTCACCGTCGAGCTCCCGATCGCGATACCGGTCATCATCGCCGGCCTGCGGGTGGTCACCGTCGCCAACATCTCCATGGTGAGCGTCGGCGCGCTGATCGGCATCGGCGGCCTCGGTGAGCTGTTCACCTCGGGCTTCCAGATC
>JACCVL010000200.1 GCA_013698185.1 Nocardioidaceae bacterium | reverse complement strand
CCGGGGTCGCCGTCGAGCAGCTGACCCTTGCCGTCGGACTCCGGGGTCTCGAACAGGTCGGCGTACTTGTTGAGGTTCCGCCAGTCGGTGATGTCGGGGTACTCCTCGGCCATCCACGGCGGTACGTACCAGCCGATGATGCCCTGGATCCCGGTCTGGCCGGCCAGCTGCGCGGTGCCGTCCCCCTCGACGTACTTCTTGACCAGCTCGGGGTGACCCCAGTTCTCTATGACGACGTCGACGTCGCCGGTCCCGAAGCCCTTCCACGACGTCTGTTCGTCGAGGTCGACGTAGTTGATCGTGCAGCCGAACTCGGTCTCGGCGACCCGGCCCACCACGTGGGCGTTCGACTCGTAGCCCACCCACGGGTTGACGGCCATGTCGACCGTGCCGCAGTCGCTGGCACCCGCGGCGGTGTCCTTGTTCTCGATGTCGCTGCCGCAGCCTGCCAGCGCAGCTACCGCCGTGAGGGCGACGCAACCGAGCAATGCCTGGGTTTGACGTGTCTTCATCTTTTCCTCCGGGTTGGCCACGTCCGCTGCGACGTGAGCACTAGTGAGCCGGTACCGACGACCGTGTTCGTCGGGCACCGTATGTGGTGATGCGGTCGAGCATGATGCCGAGCAGGACGATCGCGACTCCCGCCGCGAGCCCACGACCGACCATGGTCTCCTGCCGGAAGCCGGTGACGATGTCGAAGCCGAGAGCGCCGGCGCCGACCATGCCGCCGATGACGACCATCGACAGCACGTACAACAAACCCTGGTTGGTCGCGAGCAGGAGCGCGCCCCGCGCCATCGGAACCTGGACCTTGGTGATCATCTGCCACCAACTGGCACCCGCCGACTCCGCAGCCTCGACGGTGGTCGGGGCAACCCCTCGGATGCCGTCAGCGATCAGCTTGGTCGCCGGGGGCACGGCGTAGATCACGCCCGCCACGATGGCCGTGAAGCGGTTGGGACCGAACAGGATGAGGATCGGGATCAGGTAGACGAACGGCGGGATGGTCTGGGCCGCGTCGAGCAGCGGCCTGATCGCCCGGTCCGCCGAGCCGCTACGGCCCATCCACACCCCGAGGACCACGCCGACCAGCATCGTGAACACGGTGGCCGTGACCACCGACGTCAGTGTGACCATGGCGTTGTTCCACAGATCGAGGTAGTAGAGGCCGGCGAGGCAGATCGCCGCCGCGGCCAGGGCGAACCGGCCGCCGGCGATGACCGCCACGGCGAGTAGGCCCGCGGCGGTGACATACCAGGGCGAGTTGGCGACAAGATCCTGAACCGGGTTGAGGAAGAGGTTCGTGAAGGCCTCCTGGACCGAGGTGGTGAGGGCGGACAGGTCGCTGCGCAGCCAGTCGGCGAAGCGGTCCACCGCGTCGGCGATCGGCTGGCCGAGGTCAGGGCCGGACGGAAAGGGGTTGGCCCAGACCTGGGTGTGCGAGACCCACACGGCACCCAGGGTGAGCACGCCGCCCGCGCCGAGCACCAACCGACGGCGCCGACGGTCGTCTCCGCCGGCGCGGGCGGCTCGCTCAGCCCGCACGCTTGCCGCCGTTGTCGTCCGGTCCAGCATGATCGCCATGATCACGATGGCGAGACCGGCCACGGCTGAGGCGCCGAGCTGCCCTCGCCGCAGCCCCTCGAGCACCGGCTGGCCCAGGCCCGGGCTGTCGATGAACGCCGCGATCGTCGCCATCGAGAGCGCCGCCATCGTGGTCTGGTTGATGCCGACGATGATTGTCGGCTTGGCCATCGGGATCTCCACGTTCCTCAGCCGCTGCCAGGCCGACTGCCCGAGCGACCGGGTCGCCTCCAGCGTCGACGGGGACACCGAGCGGATGCCGTGAGCGGTGATGCGGACGACCGGTGGAGTCGCATAGATCAGCGTGACGATCGTCGCGGCCGCGGAGCCGATGCCGAAGATGATGCTGAGCGGGAGCAGGTAGACGAACGACGGCATCGTCTGCATCACGTCGAGCACCGGGGTCAGGATCGCCGAGACGTTCTTGCTGTGCGCCATCGCCACGCCCAGCGGGATCCCGACCGCCAGCGCGATCGTCACCGACACTCCCGTGATGATCAGCAGGTCGAGGCTGTCCTCCCAGTAGCCGAGAAACCCGAACGCCAGGAACGACGGCACCACGACCAGCAGGCTGCGCCAGCCGGCCACGGCGTAGGTGACCCAGGCGGCGATGGCGACGACGCCGACCCAGCCGACCTCGGGGTAGGGCCGCGGGAACTCCGGGACGGTGAACAGGCGCTGCAGGAACTCGATCAGACCGTTGAGCGCGTCGGCGACGCCGTTGGCCAGGGCAAAGAGTGGGTTAGTGCCGGCCGAGGCGGCATTTTCGACCCAGCCGGCTCGGGCGCGGAACCACTGGTGTGCGTCGGTGAGCGTCGCGCCGCCGATCTCCAGGGTGTGCGTGCCACGGGTGGCTGCCCAGACGGCCACCCAGACCGTCACCGTCAGCGCGAGCAACCACAGCCGACCGCGAAGGCGCAGCGCCGCGAGAACCCCGGCGGTCCCGACACCGGGACTTCGGACGGCGATCGACGTCATGCGGGCACCCCCTCCTCCTCGGCCACCACGACCCGCAGGATGGTCTCGTCGTCGACGATGCCCACCAGCTTGCCATTGTCGACCACCCGCACGGGATGGTCCGAGGC
>JACCVL010000174.1 GCA_013698185.1 Nocardioidaceae bacterium | reverse complement strand
CGCCTGCGGCTCGTGAGCAGCGGGTCCAGTGTCGACCAGAGCGCGTCCAGGTTCTCGTGCACAGCGACAGCGCCGGCCTCGGCGAGCTCGGCAGCCGAGAAGCCACCCGTGAGCAGACAGTGGGTGTCCAGGCCGATCGTGCGTGCCGCCACCACGTCCCAGGTGGAGTCACCCACCATCACGGCGGCGCCGTGGCCGACCCGGTCCAGCGCGGTGGTGACGAGGTCGGGTGCGGGCTTGGTCTGCTCGGCGTCCGCAGAGGTGGTCCAGGCGTCCGCCAGCGGCCGGGCGTCCAGCAGGTCCAGGTAGTGATCGACGTGGGCGGACTTGCCCGAGCTGGCCAGCACGATCACACAGCCGCGCTCGTGCAGGTGCTCGAGCAGCGCGCGGGCACCGTCCACTGGGCGTATCTCCGGCAGGTACGGGGCAAACTCCTCCTCCCACGCCGTTCGGATCTCGTCGCCGTGCTCGTCCTCGACCTCGTCGCCGGCCACCTCGCCGACGAGCCGGTCACCGCCCATTCCGATCGCGCGGTGGATGCGCCACACCGACGGTGTGACGTCGAAGCGCCGGAACGCACGGAACCACGCGACCGCGTGCTGGTAGTTGCTGTCCACAAGGGTTCCGTCGATGTCGAGCACGACGGTGTCGAAGGTGCTGCTCATCGGTTCGCAGGTACCCGCGGGATCGACCGCCCAAACGCACTACTCGACTGCCCGTACCGGTGGCAGCCCCCGTCGCCGTACGGTTGGCGCATGCCGGTCCCGACCCTCGCCGTGCGCCCGGTCGCGCCGTCCGACGCAAAGGCGATGGCGGCGCTCTACCGCCCGTACGTCGAGCAGACCGCGACCAACTTCGAGGACGTCGCGCCCGATGCGGCCGAGATGGGCAGGCGCGTCGCCGCGCACCCCGACCACCCGTGGCTGGTCGCCACCGACACCGGTGGCCGGTTGGCCGGGTACGCCTACGCGCTGCCCTACCGGTCGCGGGCGGCGTACCGCTGGTCGGTCGAGACCTCGGTGTACACCGCCGAGCCCGGCCGGGGGGTCGGCAGCGTGCTGATGCAGGCGGTGCTCGACACTTGCGCGGCCGGCGGCTGGTTGCAGGCATTTGCCGCCATCGCGCTGCCTAACGACGCCAGCGTCGGTCTGCACGAGTGGCTCGGTTTCGCCCGCGTCGGCACCCTTCCGAGGGCCGGGTTCAAGCACGGTCGATGGATGGACGTCGGTTGGTGGCACCGCCCGCTGGCTGACACGACCGACGGCCCCACGCCACCGGCGCCCGGCCCGCAACCGGCTGACGTGCGGCCGCGGTGACGGCGACACCGCTGCGCATCCCCGGCGTCAGTGCCGCCGATGTCGAGCGCCAGCGTGGTTTGTCCCGGATGCGGGCGGTCGCGCTGGCGCTGCTGGCGCTGGCTGCGCTGATCTACGTCCTCACCCTGGACCGAGGCGGGGCCTGGGGCTACCTGCACGCCGCGTCGGAGGCGGCGATGGTCGGTGCGATCGCCGACTGGTTCGCCGTGACAGCGCTGTTCCGGCACCCGCTCGGGCTGCCGATCCCACACACCGCGCTCATCCCCACCCGCAAGGACGTGCTCGGCCGCAGCCTGCAGGACTTCGTCACCGAGAACTTCTTGGCAGAAGACGTCGTACGCGGACGTATCGAACGCGCCGAGGTGAGCCGGCGGGTGGGCCGGTGGCTCGCCGAGGAGGTGCACAGCGAGCGGGTCGTGGCCGAGGCCAGCCGGATGCTGCGCCACGGACTCGCCCGGGTGCGTGACGAGGACGTCGCGACGCTCGTCACCGAGGAGCTGTTGCCCCGGCTGGCAGACGAGCCGCTCAGCGAGGTCAGTGGCCGGCTGCTGCACGAGGTGGTCGCCGAGGGAGCGCATCACGGGCTGGTCGACCTGGTCCTGGTCGAGCTGCACCGCTGGCTGGTCGTCAACGCCGACACGGTGGCCGAGGTCGTGGGGGAGCGAGCCCCCTGGTGGACCCCCAGCTGGCTCGACGAGCGTGTCGCGCGTCGCCTGCACATCGAGGCGGTGGCCTGGATCGCCGACATCCGCGACGACTCGCTGCACCCTGCCCGACACGCGCTCGACACGCTGCTCGCGGACCTCGCTCGCGACCTGCAGCACGACGCGGACACCATGGAGCGCTTCGAACGGCTCAAGCGCCGGATGCTTCAGACCCCCCAGGTCGCCGCCACCGCGATCTCGCTGTGGAGCGCCGTACGCGGGGCACTGCTGGTCGCGCTCGAGGAGCCCGCCAGCCTGGTGCGCACCAGGGCGGTCTCGGCGGCCACCGACTTCGGCCGTCGCCTCGGGACCGACGAGGTGCTGCGGGCCCGGCTCGACGGCTGGGCGGGCGACTTCGCCGCGTACGTGGTGCGGACCTATGGCGACGAGATGGCGACGGTCATCTCCGACACCGTGGAGCGTTGGGACGGTGCCGACGCGGCCCGGCGCATCGAGCTGCACGTCGGGCGGGACCTGCAGTTCATCCGCATCAACGGCACCCTCGTCGGCGGGCTGGCCGGCCTGGTCATCTACGCGCTCACCCAACTGGTGTGAGCGGGGTGGCGGTGCAACTGTCGGCGGGGGTCCGTAGATTCGGTGCATGAGCGATCCCGACAACCCCGCACCTGACACCTCAGCCGAGAAGCCCACCGAGGCGTGGGCAACCGGCGACGAGCCGATCACCGGCCCGCAGCGCAGCTACCTCGACACCCTCGCCCGCGAGACGGGCGAGGAGGTGCCCGAGGGCCTGTCGAAGGCGCAGGCCTCCGAGCTGATCGACGAGCTGCAACAGCGCTCGCCGCGGGTGCAGTGACATGCAGGTCGAGGTCTGGTCCGACGTCGTCTGCCCCTGGTGCGCGGTCGGCAAGCGCCGTTTCGAGGCGGCGCTGGAGCAGTTCGAGCACCGCGACGAGGTCGAGGTCGTCTGGCGTGCCTTCGAGCTCGATACTTCAACCGAGTCGGCGGCACCGGGTGAGAGCAGTGGGCCCGGCGAGTACGCCGCGCGGCTGGCCGCCAAGTACGGCACCGACGTTGCGCAGGCCCAGGAGATGATCGACACGATGACCGCGGCGGCCGCCGCCGAGGGCCTGGACTTCCACTTCGAGCGGG
>JACCVL010000168.1 GCA_013698185.1 Nocardioidaceae bacterium | reverse complement strand
GAGCTCGTGGTCGAGGCGCACCTCACCAAGGGCCGCCCTCAAGGCAGCAGATCTCAGTCGGTCCTCGGGGATGAGCAGGTCGCCGTGCAGACCGGTCACGGCGTGGAAGAGCCCGAGCTGCTCGGTGTAGCAGTAGCGCGCGCCCTCACTGACCGCGGTCGGCTCTTCGGTGATCTCGAAACGCAGATGGGTCCACCCCCGCAGCGCGGATGCCAGGCTAGCGGCTGTACCCACCCCGGCCTGCCAGGACAGCTCGGCCCGGTACGCCCCCGCAGCCGCGGGCTGCGGTGTCCATGACAGCGCTGCGGGCACGCTCAACACACCGCCGACGGCCCACTCGACGTGTGGGCACAGCGCCGACGGCGCCGAGTGGACGTAGACAACGCCCCGTGTCGTGACGGACACCCTGACCTCCCTGGCTCGAGGTTCGCCTTCCCCAGCGGCCTCGATCAAGCGGGCGGTCAGGCCCGATCACCCCACCAGTCTGCACCACGAGCACCATCAGCACCAGCACCACACCCCAGAGGCAGTGTCGGACCCGGGCAGCGCGTCGGTATCAGCCGGCTCCGGTGCCGTGGGCGGCTGGTTGGCTCTATGGTCATCGGTGTATCGGCCCACCACGGTCGAGACGACGCGAGGGGCGCAAGGGGAGAGGGCGTGTTATTCGTGGCGGTCAAGGCAGTCAACGTACGTGAGGCACCGGAACGCAAGCGTTTCGAGATCTTGGTGGACGGGGAGGTGGTCGGCTTCGCCGTCTACCACCTGGAGGACGGACGCGCTGCGATCCCCCACACCGAGGTCGACCCGGCCCACGGCGGTCAGGGTCTAGCCAGCGAACTGGTCCACACCGTGTTAGAGGCGGCGAGGCAGCACGAGCACCAGGTCTTGCCGTACTGCCCGTTCGTGTCGGCCTACATCCGCAAGCACACCGAGTACATCGGGCTCGTCCCGGCCGCCGAACGGGCAAGCTTCGGGCTCCCTCCCCCGGCGCCGCCTGACGCCCACTGAGGTGAATGGCACACGTCTGGGTGGCATCCGCCCAGCGGCATAGCCGCTAACCTAGGGCTGGTGTTGCGACGTCCCTACTCCTTGGCTCTCGCGGCTGCTGCCCTGACGGGTGCTGCCGCGGTGCTCGTGTCGCTGCACACCGGGCTGCCAATGCGCGACCCCGACGGCGTCGCCGGTCCGTCGTACGTGCGTTTGCCCCTCATTCTTTGCCTCTTCGTCCTGGCCGACATGCTGCCCCGCGCGGTCAGGCGGGTGAACGACATGGGACAGATCTGGACCTCGTGTCGCGACGTGCTGCACGAGCGCTGGCCATGGTGGCGGGTGCGCATCGCCCTGCTCGGCCTCGGCGCGTTCTACGTCACCTACGTCGCCTACCGCAACCTCAAGAACTACCTGCCGACTGTGCGTGAGGAGCGGTACGACGACTGGCTCGGCATCTCCGACCGCATCTTGTTCCTCGGCGCCGACCCCGCCAGGCTCCTGCACGAGATGCTGGGCACCGGCGTCGCGGCGCATGTGCTGTCGTCGGTCTACATCTCCTACGTGATGCTGGTGCCGATCTCGCTCGCCGCCGCTCTGGTCTGGAACCGCAACATCAGCCTGGGTTTTTGGTACGTCACCGCCCTTTGTGTCAACTGGGCGCTGGGCGCCGCCAGCTACTACCTGCTGCCGTCGGTCGGCCCGCGCTACATCGACGGCGAGTACTTCCAGGCGACGCTGCCGGACACCGGGGTGAGCGCACTGCAGGACGGCTTGTGGAACTCGCGGCTCAAGGTCTTGTTAACCCCGTGGGAGACGAACTCCATCCACGGCGTGGCGGCGTTTGCCTCGCTGCATGTGTCGGTGGTGTTCACCGCGGCGTACTGCGCGCATCGGGCGGGCCTGCACAGATGGCTGCGCAGGGGGTTGTGGGCCTACCTCGGTCTCACCGTGCTCTCGACGGTCTACTTCGGCTGGCACTACGTGGTCGATGACATCGCCGGCATCGGCATCGGCTGGATCGCGGTGACCCTCGGCGCGCTGGCCACCGGCAACGAGGCCCGGACGGGCAAGACGGCGATCAGCCAGCATGAGCCCGTTGCCATCCCAGCTGCCAGCCAGGCCGAGCGCATCCGCAGCTGAGATGGCAACCAGCCTGGAGCGGACCAGCGTCAACCTCCCCAATGCCTTGACGCTCGGTCGTCTGCTTGCCGTCCCCGTCTTTGCGCTGCTTCTCGTCAACGACGACGGTTCTGCGAAGAGCCGGTCCGTGCTGGCAGCGATCTATGTCGGTGCTTGTCTCACCGACCTTGTCGACGGCCACCTGGCCCGCTCGCGAGGTGAGGTGACCGATTTCGGCATTCAGGCCGATCCGATCGCCGACAAGGCCCTGGTCGGCGCTGCCCTGATCGGCCTGTCGGTCCTGGGAGACCTGCCGTGGTGGGCCACGATCGTGATCCTCGGCCGCGAGGTGGCTGTCACAGGGCTGCGGATGGTGGTACGCCGCCACGGGCTGATCCCCGCATCTCGCGGCGGCAAGCTCAAATCGCTGAGCCAGAACACAGCGGTGACCATGTACCTGCTCCCCCTGACCGGTCTGCTGAGCGACCTGCGAATGCCGGTGCTCATCCTCGCCGTGGCCGCTACGGTGCTCAGCGGCGTCGACTACGCCGCTCAGGCGGTGCGGATGCGGCGCGCTGGGGGCGTCGAC
>JACCVL010000243.1 GCA_013698185.1 Nocardioidaceae bacterium | reverse complement strand
AGTGGGCTGTTCCCGAGCGCATGCCCAGCCCCGTACGTGCCAAGGACCCGGCGAACGGAGCCTCACGCTGGCTGATGGAGCATCAGGTCCAACCCGTCGGGCCGGAGGGCAGCGAGGACGAGGCCACGCCGCAGGCCTGGTGGAAGGTGATGTGCCTGACTGGCGTGGACTACTTCTCCACGCTGTCCTACTTGCCGGGCATCGCCGCGTTGGCGGCCGGAGCCTTGTCGCCCCTGGCGACGCTGCTGATCGTGGCGCTGACGTTGCTCGGAATGCTCCCGATGTACCGACGGGTGGCGCAGGAGAGCCCGCACGGCCAGGGGTCGGTGGCCATGTTGGAAAACCTGCTCTCGTTCTGGAAGGGCAAGCTCTTCGTCCTCGTACTGCTCGGTTTCGTCGCCACCTCGTGGATCATCACGATCACGCTGTCGTCGGCGGACGCGACCGTGCACATGCTGGAGAACCCGTACCTGCCGGGTTTCCTGGACGGGCAGGCGGTCGCGATCACGGTGGCGCTGCTGCTCATCCTCGGCGGGGTGTTCTTGCTGGGCTTCACCGAGGCCGTGGTGGTGGCGATCCCGCTGGTCGCCGAGTTCCTGGCGCTCAACGATGTTGTCGTCGTGGTCGCCGCTGCGGAGGTGCTCAGCGAGCCCGGGGCCCTGTCCGGCTGGACGGACCGGCTGACCGCGGGTGGCGGTGGCATCGGGGGCATCATCGGGCCCGCGGTGGTGGCCTTCCCGCTGCTCGTGCTCGGTCTGTCCGGATTCGAGACCGGGGTGAGCATGATGCCGCTCGTCGCCGCCGAGGGCCGGACCGTCGAGGACCGGTTGGCCGACCGGGTCCGCAATACCCGCAAGCTGCTGACCGTCGCGGCCTTGATCATGAGCGTGTACCTGCTGGCCACCAGCTTCGTCTCCACCGTGCTGATCACTCCCGCCGACTTCGAGGACGGCGGAGAGGCCAGCGGTCGGGCGATGGCCTTTCTGGCCCACGAGCTGCTCGGTGACCAGTTCGGGACCGCGTACGACGTCAGCAGCATTCTCATCTTGTGGTTCGCCGGGGCCTCTGCGATGGCGGGGCTGATCAACATCGTGCCGCGCTACCTGCCGGGCTACGGCATGGCCCCGGAATGGGGCAAGGCGGTGCGGCCGGTGGTCGTGGTCTACACCGTCGTCAGCATCCTCATCACGGTCGCCTTCCAGGCCGACGTAAACGCCCAGGCGGGCGCGTATGCGACCGGGATCCTCGCCATGATGGTGTCGGGTTCGGCTGCAGTCACCATTTCGGCGGCCCGCCGTGGGCAGCGAGGTGCGGCGGCGGCGTTCACGGTTTTGACCGTGGTGCTGGTGTATGCGCTGGGTGCCAACGTGATCGAGAAGCCCGACGGCATCGCCATCTCCGGGCTCTTCATCGCCGGCATCGTGGCCATCTCGTTGGTGTCGCGGGTGTCGCGAACGACCGAGCTGCGGGTGGACTGGATTGAGTTCGACGAACCAGCCCGCCGGATGGTGAGTGACTCGCTAGCGCACGACGGCGCGCTGCACCTGGTGGCCAACAAGCGGCAGGCAGGCGACGGGGCCGAGTACTCCGACAAGGAGCTCGTCCAACGCGACATGAACCCGGTCCCGGGCAGGGCCGACGTGCTCTTTCTGGAGATCGACGTGGCCGACCCGTCCGTCTTCAGCGAGGCGTTGCGCGTACGGGGGGTGGAGGTGGACGGGTACCGGGTGCTTCGAGCGGACAGTCCGGCGGCCCCGAACGCGATCGCCGCGATCCTGCTCGCGCTGCGCGACGCCACCGGGGTCCGTCCGCACGCTCACTTCGAGTGGAGCGAGGGAGACCCGCTGGGGCACCTGCTGCGGTACCTGTTGCTCGGGCGCGGTGACACGGCTCCCGTCGTCCGCGAGATCCTGCGCACGGTTGAGTCCGACCCCGAGCGCCGGCCGGGGATCCACGTCGGAGGGTGACCGTCCGGTCCCGGGCGTGGGCACGGCCGGCGATCACAACGGTGCGTTCACACTGGTGGCATGGAGCTGTTCGACGCACCCGGCCAGACGACCAGGCGAGCCGTCCGTGACTGACTGGCGGGCCAGGGTGCTGCAATGCCTGGACGAGCAGACCGACGCGATGGTGGCCAACCTGTCCGACCTGGTGCGGGAGCCGAGTCTTAGTGGCTCGGACGTCGAGAACAGCGCGCAGTGCACCCTGGCCGAGGTGTTCGACAGCGAGGGACTGGACACCGACCACTGGCAGATCCCGTTGGAGGAGACCAAGGCCGACCCGGACTTCCCGGGCATGGAGGTCACCCGGGAGGAGGCGTGGGGGCTGGTCGGCCGACTCCCAGGCGGCGGCGACGGGCCGACGCTCATGCTCAACGGCCACATCGACGTGGTGCCCGCCGGACAGCTGAGCACGTGGACCCATGGCGACCCCTTCTCCGGTCGCGCCGACGCCCAGCGCGTGTACGGGCGCGGCACCTGTGACATGAAGGCGGGTCTCGTCGCTGCCCTGTGGGCGATCAAGGCCCTGCGCCGCAGCGGGGCGCCCCTTCGTGGCGACGTGCTGCTGGCGAGCGTCCAGGGCGAGGAGGACGGCGGGCTGGGGACCTTCGCCACTCTTCGCCGGGGCTGGCGCGCCGACGCCTGCGTCATCCCCGAGCCGACCAGTCTCGACCTGGTGCCGGCCAACGCTGGGTCGCTCACGTTCCGGCTGCGGATCGCCGGGCACGCCACACACGCCTCGCGCCGGACCGCTGGGGTCAGCGCCATCGACAAGTTCTGGCCGGTCGCGAGGGCCCTCGCCGAGCTGGAGCGAGTGCGCAACGCCGATACCCACCCGCTCTTCGCGCGGTGGGACATCGCCTATCCGCTGTCCATCGGGATCGTGCGGGCGGGCGAGTGGGCCTCGACAGTGCCCGACCTGCTCGTGGCCGAGGGTCGACTGGGGGTCGCGCTCGGAGAGCCGGTGGCCGAGGCGCGGACCGCCTTGGAGCACGCGGTCTCCGAGGCCTGTGCCGCCGACCCGTGGCTGCGGACGCACCCGGTGAGCGTGGAGTGGTGGGGAGGGCAGTTCGCCTCCGGCCAGCTCGCCGCCGGCAGCGACCTGCTCGACCGCCTCGGTGCGGCGCACGTGGCCGTCACCGGGGGTGTGTCCCCGCAGAGCGTCTGGGGTGCGCCGTACGGCAGTGACCTGAGGCTGCTGACCGGTCTGGCCGCCATCCCGACCGTCCACTACGGCCCTGGTGATGTGACCGTGGC
>JACCVL010000150.1 GCA_013698185.1 Nocardioidaceae bacterium | reverse complement strand
GGGCGGGAAGTGCTCGGCGACGTACAGCTGGCCCAGCGCCTCACCCAGCGCCCCCTCGACCACCCCGACGCCGCGCTTCCACCGCTCGCGCAGCTGCGGGATGCCGGACAGCTTGGTGCCGTAGAAGGCAAAGCTGGCGTCGACGAACCGACCCGGCAGGTACGCAGCGCACGCGCGTACGTGGTGGAACACCAGCCACGCTTGCCAGTCCGCGAGCGGGCGCCCCTGCAGCAGCGTGCCGGCGACCTCGAGGGCCCCGGGCTGGGCCACGACGACCTCCTCGAAGGCCGTCTCGGGGGCGTGCAGGCCCTCCAGCCACGCGTCCCAGTGCAGCCCGGACGCGAGCCCCTCGAGAGCGGCCCGGGAGTGCTTGTTGTGGGTCTTGAGCGCGTCTCGGCTGTCGACGTTGGTCCAGTGCGCCTTCGCCAGCGCGGTCTCCAGGTCCATCACCCGCCGGGCGGCGCCGGTCGGGTCCGGCTCCGCGACCAGCCCCAGCATCGTCGCCACATGGGCGACGTAGTCGGAGCGCAGCTCGGCGTACTCGTCCTCGCGGTAGTACGCCTCGTCCGGCAGCCCGATGCCGCCTTGCACGATGTTGACGACGTATCGCGTCGGGTCGTCGCCATCGTTGTCCACGTACCACCCGACGATGCCCGGCGTGCCGTGCCGCTGCAGCCTGCCGAGCAGCTGCATGAGCTGCGCGGTCGACGTGACCGCGCGGATGTCGGCAAGGTCGGCCGCCAGCGGCTCGTCCCCGCGACCCTCGACCTCCGGCGCGGCCATGAACGCCGCCCACAGGTCGCCGACCTTGCGCTGCTCGCTGCCAGCCGTCGCATCGCTGTCGGCAGCCTGCTCACACAGCTCGCGGACGTCGATCTCGGCCTGGTCACGCAGCTGGTGGAAGGCGCCGTGCACCGCCCGGTCGGGGGGTATCTCGGTGCGCTCGAGCCACCGGGTGTTGACGTGTCGGAAGAGGTCCTCGCGCGGGCTGACCTCGTCGGAGAGCTCGTCGATCTCGATGCCGCTGTTCATGCTTCGTCCTTTGGTGTGGTGTGGTCGGCCGGGCTGGGCCCATCGTCGAGCAGCCTACGAAAGCCGTGCTCATCGAGCACGGGCACGCCGAGCTGCAGGGCCTTGTCGTGCTTGCTGCCCGGTGAGTCCCCGACCACGACGTAGTCGGTCTTCTTGGACACCGAGGCCGTCGCCTTGCCGCCCCGTGCCGTGATGGCCTCCTTGGCCTCGTCCCGGCTGAAGCCGGCCAGGGAGCCGGTGACGACGATCGACCGGCCCTCGAGTGTGCGCGGCATCGACGCGTCGGCATCGTCGGCCATGTGCACCCCGGCCGTTGCCCACTTGCCGGTCACCTCGCGGTGCCAGTCGACCTCGAACCACTCCCGCACCGCCTCGGCGATGGTCGGGCCCACCCCGTCGACGTCGGCCAGCCCCTCGACGTCGGCCTCCCTGATCGCATCGAGGCTGCCGAAGGCGCTCGCCAGCGCCCTGGCCGCCGTGGGGCCGACGTGACGAATGGACAGCGCCACCAGCACCCTCCACAGCGGTCGCTTCCTGGCCTCGGCGAGGTGGTCCAGCAGCCGTTGCCCGTTGGCCGACAGCGACCCGTCCTTGCGGGTGAACAGCGGGACCCGCAGCAGCGTCTGCTCGTCCAGGCCGAACAGGTCACCCTCGTCGCGGACGACGCCGGCGTCGAGCAGCGCGGCGGCCGCCTCGTAGCCCAGCACCTCGACGTCGAAGGCCCCCCGTCCGGCCACGTGAAAGATCCGCTCACGCAGCTGCGCGGGGCATGAGCGGGTGTTGGGGCAGCGGATGTCGGCGTCGCCCTCCTTGGTCGGCGCGAGTGCCGAGCCGCAGGACGGACACACGGTGGGCATCACGAAGGCCCGCTGCGACCCGTCTCGCAGGGTCACCACCGGTCCGACGATCTCGGGGATCACGTCCCCGGCCTTGCGCAGCACCACGGTGTCGCCGATCAGCACCCCCTTGCGCACGACCTCCGTCGCGTTGTGCAGGGTGGCCATCTCGACCGTCGAGCCGGACACCAGCACCGGCTCCATCACCCCGTAGGGGGTGACCCGTCCGGTGCGGCCGACGTTGACCCGGATGTCGAGCAGGACGGTGTTGACCTCCTCGGGCGGGTACTTGTACGCGATCGCCCACCGCGGCGCCCGCGAGGTGGAGCCCAGCCGGCGCTGCAGGTCGAGTTGGTCGACCTTGACCACGATGCCGTCGATCTCGTGCTCCACGTCGTGACGATGCTCGCCGTAGCTGGCGATGTGGTCCAGCACGGCGTCGAGGTCGGCGAAGACGCGCACCCGGTCACTGACCGGCAGCCCCCAGGCGGCCAGCGCGCCGTACGCCTCGGACTGGCGCTGCGGCTCGAAGCCGGCGCGGGCCCCGATCCCGTGGCACACCATCCGCAGCGGCCGCGACGCGGTGACGCGCGGGTCCTTCTGCCGCAGCGACCCCGCCGCTGAGTTGCGGGGGTTGGCGAACGGGTCCTTGCCGGCCGCGACGAGCTGGGCGTTGAGGCCGGCGAACTCCTCGGTGGGGAAGAAGACCTCACCCCGCACCTCGACCAGGTCGGGCACCGGATGCTGCGTCGAGCCGGTGAGGCGGTGCGGGACGCCGGTGATCGCCCGGACGTTAGCGGTGACGTCCTCACCGGTGCGGCCGTCGCCGCGGGTGGCGCCCCGGGTCAGCCGCCCGGCCTCGTAGAGGAGGTTGATCGCCACCCCGTCGACCTTGAGCTCGCAGCAGAACTCCGCGCCGATGCCACCCTCGCGCTCGACCCGCCGCAGCCAGGCGTCCATCTCCTCGCGGCTGAAGGCGTTGTCGAGGCTGAGCATCCGCTCGCGGTGCTCCACCGGCGTGAACAGCGTCGACACCGCCCCACCGACCTGCTGGGTGGGTGAGTCGGGGGTACGCAGACCGGAGTGTGCCTCCTCCAGCTCGCCGAGCTCGCGCAGCGCGGCGTCGAAGGCGCTGTCGGACATCGTGGGGGAGTCCAGCACGTAGTAGCGCCAGCGGGCGTCCTCGACCTGCTCGGCCAGCTGTCGGTGCCGCTCGCGGGCGGCGGGCGGGGCCGGTTGGGGTGCGCCGTCTGTCACACGTGCATCTTGCCGTCTGCCTCCGACAGCTGCCGGGCGAGCCGGTGCGCCCTGGCGTATGCCTGCGCGGCGGCGGCCGGGCTAGCGCCGGCCAGACCGCAGCTGGGCGTGACCACGGTGCGGGGCGCTGCGGCCTGCGGGTCGAGGTCCAGCGCGTCCAGCAGCCGCAGCAGCGCGTCCACCGCAGCGTCCCCGTCGCCGAGCAGGTCCATGCCGGGCCACAGGTCGACCCCGCCATGGACGACGGCGGCAAGTGCGTCGATCTCGGGGCGGGTCAACAGCGACGTGTCGAGACTGACCGCGGTGGCGCCCGCATCGGCGAGCAGGGCGACTGGAACGGCGGTCGCGCAGCAGTGCACGACCGGGCGAGCGCCGGCCGACGCCGCCGCGCCCAGCACGGTGGCGAGCGCCTCGGACGCCTCGGCCACCGCCACCGTCCGGTGC